>NZ_JBHURI010000129.1:0-7063 GCF_042673425.1 Agromyces sp. NPDC056965
CCCCTGAGGGGCGACCCGCTCGTCGCTCAGTCCTCGACCGAGGCCGGCGCTTCCCTCGCGGGATTGCGGATCGCCCAGATCACGCCGCCCGCGGCGACGAGCACGAGCGGCGCCATGAGCGCCCAGTTCACCCAGTCGGTGCGCCCGGTCAGCAGGTCGAGGTTCGTCAGCATGAGCACGAGGCCGACGACGAGTCCGAGCACGCCGAGCGCCGGCGCGATGATCACCCGGAACACGCCGTGGCCGCGCCGGTCGCGCCGGAAGAACGCGATGACGCTGACCATGCAGAGCGCCTGCAGCGCCACGATGCCGACGATGCCGACGCCGTTCGTCCACAGCAGCAGCTGCAGGTACGGGTCGCCGTTGCAGATCAGGGTGACGACGATCAAGACGAGCGAGGCGATCGTGGTGATGATGCTGGCCCGCGCCGGCGAACGGTACTTCGGGTGCGTCCGGCCGAGCCCGGCCGGCAGCACGCCGTCGCGGCCGAGCGCGAACATGTAGCGCGACGTGGCGTTGTGGAACGCGATCGTCGCGGCGAGGATGCTCGTCACGATCAGGAGCCCCATGACGAGCACCGCCCAGCTGCCGAGGTACGACTCGGCGAGCATGAAGTAGAGCCCCTGGAAGACGTCGGAGACGGTGAACTCGGTGAGCCCGTCGACGCCCATCGCCGCGACGGCGACCCAGGCGATGAATCCGTAGAAGAGCGCGAGGAACCCGACCGCGAGGTACGTCGCCCGCGGCACCGTGCGCTTCGCATCGCGGGCCTCCTCGGCGTAGATCGCGGTTCCCTCGAAACCGATGAACGCGCCGAGGGCCAGCACGAACATGCCGCCGCTGCCAAGGTTGAACACGTTGCCGGGGGCGAAGGGCTCGAGCGAGAAGTTCGCCGTGCCCTCCGTCACGAGCACCGCGACGGCGAGCACCACGAGGATCGCCACCTCGAGGATCATGAGCACGGCGAGCACGCGCGCACCGATGTCGATCTGGCGATACCCGAGGAACGCGACGATCGCCACGGCGATGAGTGCGTACACCGACCAGTGCAGGTCGATTCCGAAGGAGTCCGTGAAGGTCGTCGCCGCGTAGAACCCGAAGAAGCCGTAGAACCCCGCGCAGATCAGGGCGTACGACATGAGCGCCACGAACGCGGAGCCGACACCGGCCGGGCGCCCGAGCCCTCGGCCGATGAAGGCGTAGAACGCGCCCGCATTGCGCACGTACAGCGCGAACGCGGTGAGGCCCGCAGCGCACAGGATGTAGACAACGCCGCTGAACACGTAGGCACCCGGTGCCCCGATGCCGCCGAGCCGGAACGCCAGCGGCGCCGCCCCCGCCATCACGGCGAGGGGGGCGGCCGCCGCCACCACGAAGAAGAAGATGTCGAACGTGCCGAGCCTGCCTCGGGCCAGTCCGGGTTGCTCGTCGGTCGTCGTGGTGGTGGTCATGGTGCTCCGATCAATGCCAGGGGGACACGGGGGTGACAGCGGTGAAGCGGGAACTGCGTGGTGCGGTGGTGGTGGGTGGTGCCGTTGCGGCGGTGCTGCGCGGTGTTAGAGCGCCGGCCACCACGCCGGGTCGGTCCAGAGCGCGAGCTCCTGCTCGAGCGCGGCGCCGACGCGGAAGACGGTGGCGTCGTCGTACGTGCGACCCACGATCTGCACCCCGGTCGGCACGCCGTTCGGCGCGATGCCCGACGGCACGGCGAGCACCGGCACCCGGCCGATGACGTTGAACGGCAGCGTCATGAGCTTCGAGAACACGTCGCTGCTGTCGGTGCAGGGCTCGTCGGCGGCGAGGCCGGTGGTCGCGATCGTCGGGCAGATGAGCACGTCGTAGCCGGTCATGAGCTCGGCGAACGGGCGGTAGAACGCGGATTCGGCCACGAGCCCCTCGACGTAGTCGCCGCCGCCGGCGGCCTTGGCGGCGAAGGCCCGCGTGTAGGGCATGAGCTGCGCCGCCCGGTCGGGGTCGCCGTCGACGATGCTCTCGATGAACGGGCCCATGACGGCGCCGAAGTGCGGCCACGCCGCCTCCGCCACCCGCTCGTAGCCCCACGGCAGCTCGACCTCGTCGACGATCGCGCCGGCGAAGGTCAGTGCGGCAGCGACGGCGCGCGTGTTCGCCTCGACGGCCGGGTCGACGTCGTAGCCGCCGAGGTCGAGGCACAGGGCGATACGGATGCCGCGGAGCGGCCTGACCTCGCCCGAGACCGCGGCGACCTCGCGGAGCGACGCGGCGTCGCCGACCCATGGACCCGAGATCACGTTCTGCAGCATGGCCACGTCGGCGACGCTGCGCCCCATGGGTCCGTCGGCGCAGTAGGTGTCGGAGTTGAAGGGCGCCATGCCCGGCACGCGGCCGAACGGGGGCTTGAAGCCGACCACGCCGCAGAACGATGCCGGGATGCGGATCGATCCGCCGATGTCGGAGCCGGTCGCGAGCACCGTCGAGCCTGCGGCGAGCACTGCGCCCGCGCCGCCCGATGAGCCGCCCGGCGTGAAGTCGGGGTTCCAGGGATTGCGCGTGATGCCCCACAGCTTCGAGTGCGTCACCGGCGCGCAGCAGTATTCGGGGGTGGTCGTGCGTCCGTGGATGACGGCTCCGGCCGCCTGGATGCGCTCGACGATCGGGTGCGTCTCGTCGGCGATGTTGCCCTGCTCGAGCAGGCACCCGTCTTCGAGCAGTCGGCCCGCGATGGGCTGCTCGTCCTTCAGCATCAGCGGGATGCCCTCGAGCGCGCGCACCTGGTCGCCTGCCGCGAATCGCGCCTCCGAGACGACGGCTGCCGCCCGCGCCTCGTCGACCCACTGCTCGGTGACGGCGTTGATCGCCGGCTCGGTCGCCTCGGTGCGCGCGATCACCGACTCGAGCAGGTCGACCGGGGAGAGTTCCTTGCGGCGGAACAGCTCGGTCGCTTCGGTGGCGGTGAGCCGATACAGATCCATTCGGGTGGTGCCTTTCGTGCGTCCGTACAATGTACGGACGATACTGTTGCACGCATGCCGCCACGTCAAGAGATTCCCGAGATCCGGCAGAATCTGACCCGACGCGACCTCACCTCGGCCGCGATCGCGCTCATCGAGCGCGAGGGCCTCAGCGCGTTGACGATGCGGCGGCTCGCCTCCGAGCTCGACTGCGCCCCGATGAGCCTCTACACGCACGTGCGGAGCCGCGACGCCCTGATCGACGCGATCGTCGACCACCTCATCGAACAGCTCGACCTGCAGCAACCCGGCGGCGAGTCATGGCAGCAGCTCGTGCGGCAGACCCTCGACCGCTATCGCGACCTCGCCGTGCAGCTTCCGAACTCGTTCGAGCTGCTCGCCCTCGCTCCCTACGACTCGTCGCCCGTCGCCCCGCACCTCGGCAACGTCGTCGCCGGCCTCGAGCACGCCGGCCTCTCCCGCGAGAAGGCGCGGCAGATCCTCGGCATCGTCGACGCCTACGCCTCGGGCTTCCTCGTCGTGTGGGCGCGCAGCAGGGCACGGGCAGCAGCGGGCGAACTGGCCGACGACGAGCTCGGCATGACCGGCATGCGCGACCTCGAGATGTTCGATCGCGGCCTCGAGGCCCTCATCGCCGGCCTCGACGCGACGCTCGTGCGCGGCGAGCTCCCCTGACGGGCCGGCTGCCGCTCCCCCTGCGACGCCGAGTCGGTCCTGGCCGTCCGTTCAGTCGCCGTCGCCCGATCCGTCGTCGACGAGGGCGGAGTCCCACCGCGCCATGATCCAGTCGACCGTCTCCTCGGCGCTCTGCTCGCTCGAGTCGACCCAGAGGCCCACGGCCGGGGTCTCGGCGAGCCATCCGTCGAACACGCGAACCGCGTCGGCGAGGCTGCCGTCGCCGATCCATCCGTCGTAGGCGCCGCTGCCGCGCTCGGTGTCGCGGCGCACGATCGCCTCGACGCTCGGCCGCAGCACGACGAGCGCGCGTCGGCCGCCAACGCGATCGAGCTGGGCGACGACCTCGTCACCGAAGATGTTGTCGACGTGCACGGCGCTGATGCCCGCATCGACGAACGAGCGGCTGAGCATCGCGCCGTGCCGGTAGCGCAGCTCGAGCTGTGCGAGCGCGGCTTCGCTCGGCGGCTCCGCCATGTCCTCGCGCCCCGCCACGACCATCAGCCAGAGCGCGTCGCCCTCGATGAACGCGCCGGGGCGCAGACGTTCGGCGAGCAGTCGGCCCACCGTCGACTTGCCCGATGCGGGGGCGCCGACCACGAGGATCGCAGTCGGCAGGGTCGGGTTCGCGGCATCGGTCGGCTCGGGCATGACCGTCAGGCTATCGAACGGATGCCGCGGCTCCGGCTACTCCCCCGCGGCACTCCACTCGAATCCGTCGGGGTCGGTGAACGACCCGGCGTCACCGGTGATGCGGATGCCGTGCGACCCCGAGCCCTCGGCGCCGACGCCGACGGTCTTGGCGAGCGCGCGTCGCTTGTAGAGGCCCAGGCCGATCGGGCTGCCCGAGGTCGCGAAGTCGACGTAGCTGCCGAAGCTCTTCGCGACGGAGAGCCCGCGGTCGACGTAGAACCGCTTGCTCGCGCCGACGTCTTCGGCGCCGAGGAGCAGCACGAGGTTGTCGATGGTGCGGGTGGCCGGACCAGAGTCCTTCTTCGACGAGGTCGCGACCTGCCAGATCGCGCCGTCGGGCGCCTGCACGACGCCGCCGAAGCCCCACAGGGACTTCTCGGCGGGCTTCAGCACGGATGCCCCGGCGGCCACGGCGGAGTCGAACAGCGACGTGACATCGGCCGGCTGCGACACGATGACGGACATGGTGAATCCGCGGAACCCGCTCGACGGGGCATCCGCTGCCCGCGTGCGGATCTGGGGACCGAGCCCGAAGGCGTCGGCATAGAAGCGCGCGGCCGCGTCGGGGTCGGCCGCGTCGAGCGTGATCGAGTCGATGGACGTGAGCTTGGTGGTTTCGATGTTCATACCGCCGACGTTATTCGCCGCGTTCGCGGCGCGCTTCTCGGATACTGCTCGCTTCGCGCCGTCAGCCGAGTGCGGCGATCGCGTCGGCGACCAGCTGCCGCTCCGAGGGCTCGTCGTCGGCGGCGGGCGTGAAGCCCATGCGCACCACGACGAGGTCTTCCGAGGGCACCATGACGACCTTCTGCCCGTCGTGCCCGCTCATGTAATAGGTGTCATCGGGCAGTTCGGGCCAGCGCAGGCTGCCGTCGGGCAGCACGTTCGTGCGGAACCCCATCGCGTACCCCGCATCGTCGGTCTCCTCGTGGTCGACGTTCGTGAGGGTCTCCGTCATCCAGCCGTCGGGCAGCAACTGCTCGCCGTTCCACTCCCCCTCCTGCAGGGCGAACTGGCCGAGCGCGGCCCAGTCGCGCGGCGCGGCCCAGAGGTACGACGAGCACACACGGGGGCGCCTGCGGCATCCGGCTCGAAGACGGCCGACGACAGGCCGAGGGCGCCGAGGATCGTCTGCCGGGGCAGGTCGGCTCCGAGGCCCGTGCGCTCGGTGAGCACCGAGCAGAGCAGGGTGGTGCTGCCGCTCGAGTACTCCTGCACCGTGCCGGGCTCGTGCTCGAGGGGCAGGCTCGCGACGTAGGCGCCCATGTCGGGCTCGAGGTAGAGCATGCGGGTGATCGGCGTGCCGAGGTCGTAGGTCTCGTCCCACTCGAGGCCGCTCTGCATGCGCAGCAGGTCTTCGACGGTGATGTCGGCGCGCTCGTCGGTCCACTCCGGCCGCAGGTGGTCGTCGCCCAGCGCGACGACGCCCTGGTGCACGAGCATGCCCGTCATGAGCTCGGTGACGCTCTTCGACATCGACCAGCCGAGCTGCGGGGTCTCGGCGTCGAAGCCGTCGGCGTATCGCTCGGCGACGAGTTCGCCGTCTTTGACGACGACGACCGCGCGGGTGCCGAGCGCCTCCTGGTCGGATGCCGCGAGCTCGTCGCCGAACGCACGGCTCATCGCCTGCTCGAGCGCGGCGCCCGCCTCGGGCGTCGGCGCGGCGGGCGCTGCGACGTCGGCGAACGGGTTGCCCTGCGAATCGATGGCGGTCGCCGCGCCGAGCTGGGGCCGCTGATCGGCGAGCGTGCAGCCGAAGCCCTCGGCGTACCACGCGGTCTGGTGCGCGATGGCGCCCACGATCGAGGCCGTGGCCGTGCCCGCATCGGCGTCGGCATCGACCTGCAGGTACGGCACGAGCGGGTTCGGCGGCAGGTCGGTCGCGGGATCGTCGCGGCCGGCGACCTCGGTGACGGCGCACGCGTTGTGGGCGGCGTAGCCGGTGCCGGTCAGGAGGATCGGCTGCTGCCAGAGGTAGACCCCGGTGAACGCGGCGATGAGGACGAGAGCGGTGACGGCAACGATGACGATCACCCGGCGGAGGATGTGCACGAGCGGATGCTAGCAAGCGCGAGGCACGGCGCCGAATCCTGTTCGGTTTCCACAGATGGCCAGCCGATTCGCGCGCCGGACGCGAGCCTTCCCCACATTTCCGCCGTGACTGGCATCATCGTCCGGGAGCAATTGCGCACCACAGCACCACGACCCGAACAGCACGACGACAGAGGAGCATCATGACCGACCCGAACCTGCCCCAGGAGCCGACCGTTCCGACGCCGCCCGCAACCCCCGACTACGTCGCAGCGCCGCCTGCAGCTCCGGCGGCCCCTGAGGCACCCGCTGCACCGGCTCCCGCTGCACCGGCCCCGGCCGCGCCCGCTCCGGCTGCGCCCGCTCCGGCTGCCGCGTACGCTGCGCCCGCGCCGTCGGTTCCCGGCAAGGGCCTCGGCATCGCGGGCCTCGTGCTCGCGATCGTGCTGCCCCTCATCGGCCTCATCCTCAGCATCGTCGCGAAGTCGCAGTCGAAGAAGGCGGGCGTGAAGAACACCCCGGCGACCGCGGGCATCATCGTCGGCGCGATCCTGACCGTGGTCGGCATCATCGTCACGATCGTCTTCATCGTGGCCGGCGCCGCGCTCGTCGGCGGCGTCGTCGACATGTGCAGCGAGCTCGGCACCGGTGTCTGGGAGGTCGACGGCGTCACCTACACCTGCGGCTGATCCCAGCTCGCACGAAGCACGAAG
>NZ_JBHURI010000130.1:0-7020 GCF_042673425.1 Agromyces sp. NPDC056965
GCACCGCAGGGGGCAGACCCCTGCGGTGCGGTGTCGGTCAGCCGGCGTTCGCGCGGCGACGGGCGGCGACGAGCACTGCTCCGCCGAGGAGCGTCAGGAGGACCGCCCCGGCGATCGGCCAGCCGAGCTCGACGCCCGTGGAGGCCAGTGATGCGTTCGGCGCCGGGGGCGCGGGCGTGGCGGCCGGCGGCGTCGGCGGAGTGGACGGCGTCGGCGGGACGAGGGCGATCGGGTTGTCGAGCGTCACGGCGACGGTCGTGCGGTCGCCGATCACCAGGGTCGTGGTGCCGTCGTTCGTCATGACGCCGTCGCCCGAGAATCGGGGCGTTCCGTAGCGCGCCCCGCTGATCGCCTCGGGCTCGGCCTCGTTCAGGGTCACGACCGTGCCGGCCGGCAAGCCGTCGATGCCCTGCGGCGTGCCGGGCGCGAGTGCGAGCGATCCGGTGACGGCGGAACCGTCGCGCAGGTACGAGTAGGTCACGGTGTAGGCGGTGCCGTCGGGCACGAGGGCCGCGCCGTCGCCCGACAGCCGCTTGGTCACGGTGAATCCGCCGACATTGCTCGTGCCGCCGCCCTCACCGCCCGCCGTGACGAACTCGACCGGCCACGTGGCGAACTGCTCGCCCGATGCCGTGACGGTGTTGCCGAAGAGGTCGCCCTGGCGCGCGTCCACCGGCAGCGTCGTGCGGTACTGCAGCGTGTACACGCGATCCTCCGAGGTCACCGGTTCGTTGAAGGTGAACTCGAAGGAGTGGGTGGCGGGCGAGTCGACGAGCGTGAAGGTCTCGGGGCCGGTGCCTGCGACGACCTCGTGGTACTCCCATGAGGCCCATTTCGATGCGGGAACCCAGCCGGCCGTGACACTCGAGGAGTCGAAGCCCATGCGCGCGTCGTAGACGTCCTCGAGCACGACGGGGGAGTCGCCTGCGAGCACGTCCGACGGGACGACGACCTGCCACGTGATCGAGGTGGCGTCATCGTTCAGTCAGCCCCACTTCTGCGGCGAGGTCGGTGCGGTGCCGGGCTCGCCGCCCTCGACGATCCCTCCGCCCGGGATCGGGACGCGGATCTCGATGCCGTTGCCGGTGGTGAAGATGTACGAGTCGTCATCGGTCGCCGTCGTGGACTGCGCGAAGAAGTGCAGCGTCCCGCGCACGTCGTGGTGGGACTCGACGTAGTCGCCGAGGGTGCACAGGATGCTCGACTCGGTGACGGCGCAGTCGCCGACCGTCGCACCCGAGGCGTCGCGGAGCACGAAGGTCGCCGCGTAGGCCCGCACGGGGCTCGGGAAGTCGAGACGGAACGTGTCGCCCTCGACGGCGCCCGCCGGCGCGGCCCACGTGGCATCGACGGTGTAGCGCTGACCGACCCCGATCGGGCTGCTCGGGGCGTCGGCGTTGATCGTGACGCTCGTGATGGCGTCGAGTTCGATCGCGTTCGCTGCGGCCGGGGCGGCGATCACCATCGCCAAGGAGGCGAGTGCCGCTGCCAGTGATGCCGCGATCGCTCGGAAGCCTCGGGGCGTTCGGGTGGGGGTGTGCGCATTCGGGTGCACGGTGGATCAGCTCCTTCGGGTGGAAAGCGGAGGAGCTGTGGGTGCAGCTCTCCACCCGAAGAGACGGTCCGAACCCTGATCGATGATGCGGATCGAGCGATGCTCACGGGTTTCTCAGGTTCGGCGGCGCGCCGAATCCCGCGCCAGCGTTTCGCGCCGCGCGGCGGGTGCGACCCGACGACCGCGTCTCAGTCGTCGAGCACGAAGGTCACCTCGAGCGTGACCGACCACGACGTGACGGCGCCGTCGGCGACGTCGACCTTCTGCTCCTTGACCCAGGCGCCGGTGACGTTGCGCAGGGTCTCCGACGCCCGGGCGACGCCGGCGGCGACCGCGTCGTCGAAGCCCGTCTCCGAACGGACGGTGATGGTGGTGACACGTGCGACGGAAGTCATTGCATTCCCCCTCGAATGAAGTGCGTGCGTACGGGACTCATCTTGCGCCTCCGTCGTGCGGAAAGCGAGGGGCTTGCGGCGTCCGCGAATGCCCCCTGGTCGACGCGGCGGCGAACGGCAGTCGACCAGTCGATGAATCCTCGGTTCCCGGAGGCGATTCCGGCAGTCCACCGCCCGAGCAGCCCTCACGCTGGATGCGTGAAGGTCGTCCTCCTCGCAGAATCGTTCCTCCCGCACATGAACGGAGTGACGCATTCGCTGCTGCAGGTGCTGCGCCACCTCGAACGTCGGGGGCACGAGGCCCTCGTGATCGCCCCGCGCTCGGGGCCGATCGACCACACGCTCTACGGCGCCCGCACCGTGCTGCTGCCGTCGGTGCCGCTGCCGAGCTATCCCGATGTGCGCGTCACCCTCGCCGGTGCGCACCGCCTCGCCGAGGTGATGCGCGCGCACGAGGCCGACGTCGTGCACCTCGCATCGCCCTTCGTGCTCGGTTGGCGCGGCGTGCTCGCCGCGGAGTCCGTGGGGATCCCGAGCGTCGCGATCTACCAGACCGACATCCCCTCGTACGCCGAGCGCTACGGGGTTCCCGGTGCCGCGCCGGCACTCACCCGCCACCTCGGGCGCCTGCACCGTCGCGCCACCCTGACCCTCGCGCCGTCGTCGTCGGCGGTCGACAAGCTCGAGTCCCTCGGCGTCGATCGCCTCCGGCTCTGGCGTCGCGGCGTCGACACTGAACGCTTCGCTCCCCGCCGACGCGACGAGGCCTGGCGTCGCGAGATGGTGCCGAACGGCGAAGTGCTCGTCGGCTACGTCGGCCGACTGGCACCCGAGAAGCAGGTCGAGGACCTCCACGCCATCGCGGCGCTGCCGGGCGTGCGCCTCGTCGTCATCGGCGACGGCCCGTCGCGAGAGCAGCTCGAACGCCTGTTGCCCGGGGCCCGCTTCACCGGGTTCCTCGGCGGCGACGAGCTCGCGCGGGCGATGGCGAGCCTCGACGTCTTCGTGCACCCCGGAGAGAGCGAGACGTTCTGCCAGACCGTGCAGGAGGCGATGGCGAGCGGCGTGCCCGTCGTGGCGACCGGGCGCGGCGGCCCGGTCGACCTCGTGCAGAACAGTGCGAACGGATGGCTCTACCGCCCGGGGGACCTCGACGAACTGCGCGATCGGGTGCGCGACCTGACGGGCGACGACGCGAAGCGCCGTGCATTCGGCGAACGCGCACGCGACTCGGTCGCCGGTCGCAGCTGGGAGCGCCTCGGCGACGAGCTGATCGGCCACTACGAGGCGGCGATCGGGCGGGCTGCGGCCACGGCGACGGATGCCTCGGCGCCGCTGCCGCTCGCTCGGGGCGCGGGCCCCGCGGCATCCGCACCGCCTGCTGCCGCCCGCCGCCGCTGGAGTCGCTACGTCGCCGTCGGGGACTCGCTGACCGAGGGGCTCTGCGACGCCTCACGCGTGCCGGCGGGGGAGTACCGCGGCTGGGCCGACCGCCTCGCGATGCTCATCGCCGGGGCGAGCTCGGCGGGCGAACCCGTCGCGTACGCGAACCTCGCGGTGCGCAGTCGCAAGGTGCGCGACGCGGTCGACGTGCAGCTGCCGCAGGCGGCCGCGCTCGGAGCCGACCTCGTCTCGGTGCTCATCGGGGCGAACGACCTCGTGGGGCGCCGAGCCGATCCCGAGGACCTCGCGCGCGACCTCGGCGTGGCCGTGGCGCGGCTGCGATCGACGGGATGCGACGTGCTCCTCGTGACCCCGTTCCTGCCGCGCCGCCCGGTCACGCGGTTCTTCGCCCGACGCTTCCGGGCCTACAACGCGCTCCTGAGAGACCTCGCGGATGCCACCGGCTCGATGCTCCTCGATGTCGACGCCCACCCCGAGCTCGTCGACGACGGGCGCTGGGCGGAGGATCGCGTGCACCTGAACGCCGCGGGGCATCGGGGCATCGCGTACGCCGCGGCGCGCGTGCTCGGCATGCGGGACGCGGGCGTGCTCGGCGAACTCGAGCACGCCGTGCACGAGCACGAGGAGCAGTTCGATCGCACGGTGGTCGGCGACGCCGAATGGCTCCTGCGGCACGCGGTGCCGTGGATCCGGCGTCGTCTCGCCGGGCGCGCAGCGGGCGACGGCCGAGCACCGAAGCGCGAGCAATTGCTGCCCGTCATCGTGCCGGCGACGGATCGAACCTCGCCGACGGCACCGGTTGCCGCGGCTCGGCGGGCGGTGCGCGGGGAGTGACGCCGAATCAGCCGCTCTTGCGGCGGAACTCGCGCTTGTGGTCGGCCGGACCCTGCGTGTGCTGGGCAGCGCCGCCACCGTCGAGGTGGGCTTCGCCCGAGCGCTTCTTCGCCGCGTTGTTCTTGCGATCGAGCGCTTCGCGGAACTTGCGCTTCGCCTCGTCGGACGGGCCCTGGTTGGTCTGCTCGTCGGAACTCATGCGTTCGAGTCTGTCACGGATGCCTCGTGCTCGCGCACGCCGGAGGGGCGGCGAGCCCGCGCTCGCCACGCGACATCCGCTGTTCACCGGCCGAAAACCCGTGCTCTGCTAGGATTGGGGGAGGTTGCCCGTGCTCTTGGTGCGGGCGATCGCTTGGAGCAGGCCGGCAGGAAGCTGGTCCCCTGTGGTGGATTACCAAACCAAGGTTTGGTGGACTTCTACTGGTGGCCAGCGTGAACGCAAGACCTTGCGATTCGTATTGCCTGTTCCTGCTCCTCTGGATGAGTCGCGCCCATACGGGGTGCGACGGTAAACAAAGGAGACGACCTCTTGGAAGGTCCTGAAATCACGTTCGCCGAAGCCGTCATCGACAATGGCAAGTTCGGCACCCGCACCATCCGCTTCGAGACCGGACGACTCGCGCAGCAGGCGCAGGGTTCCGCCGTCGCCTACATCGACGAAGAGACCATGCTGCTCTCGGCGACCTCGGTCTCCAAGCAGCCGAAGGAGCACTTCGACTTCTTCCCGCTCACGATCGACGTCGAAGAGCGCATGTACGCCGCGGGCCGCATCCCGGGCTCGTTCTTCCGTCGCGAGGGCCGTCCCTCGACCGAGGCGATCCTCACCTGCCGTCTGATCGACCGCCCCCTGCGCCCCTCGTTCGTCGAGGGCCTCCGCAACGAGGTGCAGGTCGTCGTCACCGTGCTCGCCATCGAGCCCGACGAGCTCTACGACGTGCTCGCCATCAACGCCGCCTCGCTCTCGACGCAGCTCTCCGGCCTCCCGTTCTCGGGCCCCGTCGCCGGTGTGCGCGTCGCGCTCATCGACGGCCAGTGGGTCGCGTTCCCGAAGTTCTCGCAGCTCGAAGACGCCGTGTTCAGCATGGTCGTCGCCGGTCGCGTCGTGACCGAGGCCGACGGCTCGCAGGATGTCGCGATCATGATGATCGAGGCCGAGGCGACCGACAACGCCTGGAACCTGATCCAGGCCGGCGCCGTCAAGCCCGACGAGGCCGTCATCGCGCAAGGCATCGAGGCTTCGAAGCCCTTCATCAAGCAGCTCGTCGAGGCGCAGGAGACGGTCGCGAAGACCGCAGCCAAGCCCACCGCCGACTACCCGACCTTCCCGCCCTACCAGGCCGAGGTCAAGGCTGCCGTCGAGGCATTCGCGAGCGCCGAGCTCAAGGACGTCTACAAGATCGCCGGCAAGGTCGAGCGTCAAGACGCCGACGACGCGCTCAAGTCGCGCGTCAAGGAGCACGTCGCGGCCAAGGTCGAAGCGGGCGAACTGCCCGAGTCGGCCAACGCCGAGGTCTCCGCGGCCTACAAGTCGGTCACCAAGAAGGTCATGCGCACGCGCGTGCTCGAAGAGGGCGTCCGTATCGACGGCCGCGGCCTCGCCGACATCCGTCCGCTCGACGCAGAGGTGCAGGTCGTTCCCCGCGTGCACGGCTCGGCGATCTTCCAGCGCGGTGAGACCCAGATCATGGGCATCACCACGCTGAACATGCTGAAGCTCGAGCAGTCGATCGACTCGCTGAGCCCGGTCACCAAGAAGCGCTACATGCACAACTACAACTTCCCGCCCTACTCGACCGGTGAGACCGGTCGCGTCGGGTCGCCGAAGCGTCGCGAGATCGGGCACGGCGCACTCGCCGAGCGCGCACTCGTGCCCGTGCTGCCGACGCGCGAGGAGTTCCCCTACGCGATCCGCCAGGTGTCCGAGGCTCTCGGCTCCAACGGCTCGACGTCGATGGGCTCCGTCTGCGCCTCGACCCTCGCGCTCCTGAACGCGGGCGTGCCGCTGCGCGCACCCGTCGCCGGCATCGCGATGGGCCTCATCTCCGACACCGTGAACGGCGAGACCCGCTACGCGGCGCTCACCGACATCCTCGGCGCAGAAGACGCGCTCGGCGACATGGACTTCAAGGTCGCCGGCACGTCGGAGTTCGTCACCGCGATCCAGCTCGACACGAAGCTCGACGGCATCCCCGCCTCGGTGCTCGCCGGCGCGCTGACGCAGGCGAAGGACGCCCGCACGACGATCCTCGCCGTGCTGAACGCCGCCATCGACGGCCCCGACGAGATGGCCCCGACCGCGCCCCGCGTGATCTCGGTGCAGATCCCCGTCGACAAGATCGGCGAGCTGATCGGCCCGAAGGGCAAGACGATCAACGCGATCCAGGACGAGACCGGCGCCGACATCTCCATCGAGGAGGACGGCACCGTCTACATCGGCGCGACCGACGGCCCCTCGGCCGAGGCCGCCCGCGCCCAGGTCAACGCGATCGCGAACCCGACGAACCCCGAGGTCGGCGAGCAGTTCCTCGGAACCGTCGTCAAGATCGCGGCGTTCGGTGCGTTCGTCTCGCTGCTCCCGGGCAAGGACGGCCTGCTGCACATCAGCGAGGTGCGCAAGCTCGCCGGTGGCAAGCGCGTCGAGAACGTCGAAGACGTGCTCGGCGTCGGCCAGAAGATCCTCGTCGAGATCACGAAGATCGACGACCGCGGCAAGCTGTCGCTCGCCCCGGTGCTGGCCGAAGACGCCGACACCGAGGGTCGCGAGACCGCAGGCACGCACGCCGAGGAGCCCGCAGAGGGCGCCGACGCGTAAGTCGCAGGCAGTACAGCGGT
>NZ_JBHURI010000131.1:0-6685 GCF_042673425.1 Agromyces sp. NPDC056965
CCCTGCGACACCAGGGGGCGGCCTCGTTCTGTCTGTCGTGCGTGTCAGGCCTCGTAGACCATTTCGCCCGCCACCACCGTGCGCACGACCCTGGCGCTGAGCAGCGATTCCTCGCCGGCGGCGAACACGTCGGTGTCGAGCACCGCGAAGTCGGCGGCGAGGCCGGCCGTCAGGCTGCCGCGCAGTCCGGCTTCGCCGCACGACGCCGCGGCGTCGCGCGTGGCGTGCACGATCGACTGGGCGAGCGGCAGCGCGAACTCGGGCTGGTTCGGCCCGAACGACGGGTCGAGCGCCGACCGCCGGGTCGCGGCGACGTACATGTTCGGCAGCGCCTCGTGCGGAGCCGTCGGTGCATCGGTCGAGAACGCGAGCAGCGCGCCGGCCTCGACGTACTCGGGCCAGGCGAAGCCGCGGTCGGCGCGGTCGTCGCCGAGCATCGCGGCCCAGTTCGCCCAGATGGCGGGGTCGGCGTGCACGGGCTGCATCGATGCGGTGACGCCGAGCCGCGCCATCCGCTCGGCGGTGCCCGGTGCCGCGTACTCGAGGTGCTCGATGCGGTGCCGGCGGGAGCGTTCGCCGTTGACCTCGTGCGCGTGCTCGAGCGAGTCGAGCGCGTGGTCGCTCGCGAGGTCGCCGATCGCGTGCATCGCGACCTGCAGGCCGGCGGCGTCGGCCGCCGCGACGACGGGCTTCAACCGGTCGAGCGGCCAGATCGGGTCGGCGTTCGAGCCGTCGGCGTACGGATGCCGCATGGCCGCCGTGCAGGCGTCGATGACGCCGTCGAGCACGAGCTTGATGCCCGCGACCCGCAGCCACGGCGAGACGATCTCGGCCGCCAGCCCGGCCGCCCGCCGCACCTGCTCGAGGTTCGCGGCATCGTCGCCGGTGTTCGCCACGAACCAGTGGCCGACCACGCGGATCGGCAGGGCGCCGCCACGTCGTGCCGCGGCCCGCTGGAACGCGGCGAGCCCGAGCTCGTCGAACGCCATGTCGACGACGCCCGTGACGCCCGTGGCGAGGTAGGCGGCGATCGTGCGCTCGACTGCGGCGTCGCGGTCGTCGTCGGTCGTGATGGAGGCGAGGTGGCTCCACACGAACTGCTGGGCCGCCGTCTCGAAGAGCATGCCGTCGGGCTCGCCGTCGGCATCGCGGCCGATCGAGCCGCCGATCGGGTCGGGGGTGTCGCGCGTGATGCCGAGCTCGGCGAGCGCCGCCCGGTTCACCCACACCGAGTGGTAGTCGTTCGCGTCGAGGTAGACGGGCACGTCAGCGACCACGGCGTCGATCATCGCCGCGGTGGGGGCGCCGCCCAGCACGGAGTCGAAGAGCCAGCCGCGCCCGAGGAGGCGCGGTGCATCGGGGGAGGCGTCGCGGGCGGCGCGGAGACGCGCCTGGATGTCGTCCAGCGATCGGGCGTCGGTGAGCCCGACGCGGCCGAGCGCCTCGCCCATCATGACGAGGTGCGTGTGCGCGTCGGTGAAGCCGGGCAGCACGAGCCGGCCGTCGAGGTCGAGCGTCGCGGCATCCGTGCCCGCAGCCTCGCGGGCGCCCTGCGCGTCGCCGACGTAGGCGAGCGTGCCGCCGTCGACGACGAGGGCCTCCGCCCACTCGTTCGCGTCGTCGGCGGTGAAGATGCGGGCGTTGGTGACGAGCGTGCGGGTCACGCGGGGACCTCCTGGAGTTCGGCGGCGGCAGCGGATGCCTCGGCGCGCTCGCGCCGGGTCGAGAAGGCGGCGACGGCGGCCACCGGCACGGCGAGCACGAAGCTCGCGACGCCGAGCACCACGGCGAAGCCCTGGAAGCCGAAGACCTCGACGAGGGCGGCGCCGATCACGGGCGTGAGGCTCGAGCCCACGAGGTACACGGCGAGCAGCGGCGCCGACCAGCGGCCGTCGGCGTCGAGGGCCGACGAGGTCGAGACGAAGTACATGAACGCGAGGGCGTAGAGCGTGTTCCACGCGATGAAGACGACGATGAAGGTCGTGGGGTCGGTGACGAAGCCCTCGACGATCTTGAGGATGCCGCCGCCGACGAGCAGCACGGCGAGCGGAACGGCCCGGCCGAGGCGGTTGCCGACGATCATGAGCAGCACCGAGCCGATCAGGCCGCCCGCGGTCGCACCGCTGAGCGCGATGCCGAGTCCCTCGGGCGTGAGCGAGGCCTGCTCGCCGCCCATGACACCGGCCATGGCCCAGAGCGAGTCCTCGCTGACCGCCCAGAGGGCGAACGTGACGAGCAGGGTGAAGCCCGCGATCCTCACGGCGCGGGGCGACGGCAGGGCGCGCGACGCCGCGGCAGCGGCTTCGAGTGCAGGCACGGCCGCGGTCGGCGGCACTTCGACGGGCAGGGCCTCGGCGACCGCCACGGGCGATTTCGGTGCGATGACGGGTGCTGCCGGGAGCCAGCCGCTCACGAGGAGGCCGACGACGGAGAAGATCGCGAGCGCACCGAACACGTCGATCGGTGCGAGGCCGATGAGCGGGATGATCGCAAGGATCACCGTGACGACGGCGCGGTTGGCGAGGCCGTTGAAGCCCGCCACCCGGTCGGGGTTCGTGAATGCGGCGATCGCGGCGCCGCCGGAGGCGACGGCGCCGCCGGCGCCGATGCCGCCGACGATGAGGCCGGTGATGACGGCCGCGGGCATGGGCACGAGCGCCGCGGTGGCGAACCCGAGCACCGAGAGCGCGAGACCGGCGCGGGCGACGGCGAGGCGGCGGGGGCCCGCGCACAGCGGCGCGATGGCGAGGCCCGTGACGGCGGTGGCGAGGAGCGTCGCGGTGATGATCCAGCTCGCGGTGAGCACGTCGGCGCCGATCGCCTGCTGCAGGGCGCTGATCATGTACGGCGAGAGGTTCACACCGAGGTAGCCGGCGATGCCGATCGTGAAGGTCGCGGTGGCGCTCGGCAGGCGGAGCGGCACGCGAACGGTGAGGTCGTTGGACACAGAGGTCTCCGTGGGGCTGGGGCACGTCGATGTGCAGGGGACGGACGCGGCAGGGGGTGTCGTCGCGATAAGTGAATGGTGTTCGTTTATTATGCATACGAGTCCCCGAGATGGGAAGAGCGGATTTCGAACGACCGCCCCTAGGCTGATCGGGGCGTCGAACGAGGAGGTGCCGTGGCCAGACCCAGAGTGCCCCTGCTGTCGACCGAGCGCATCGCCGACGCGGCCATCGAACTCGTCGACTCCGGCCAGGCGTTCGGCGTCAACGCGCTCGCCCGCCGACTCGGCGTGACGCCCTCGTCGCTCTACAACCACGTCGACGGCCGCGACGGCATCATCGAGCTCATGCGGGGCCGGCTCGGCGAGGCCTACCTGTCTGAGGAGCGGGAGGGCGACTGGGTCGAGGTCGTCACACAGACGATGCGCGCCTCCCGCCGCATGTACGCCGAGCACCCGCTGATCGTGCCGCTCCTGGTCGGGAAGACGATCACCCATCCCGCGGTCATCGCGAGCTACGACCGCCTCGCCACGGCCCTCGTCGGGGCGGGGTTCCCCGACGACGAGGTGATCACGGTCATCGCGATCCTCGACTCGTTCGCGCTCGGCTTCGGCCTCGACCTGGCGTCGCCCGACGACATCTGGCAGCCCGAGACGCCCACGACCTCGCTCGCGCGCCTCCTCGAACTCGCGACGAAGGGTCGCGAACGCTCCGACCAGGTCTTCGAGATCGGGCTCGAGCTGCTGCTCGACGCCCTGCGGCTGCGCCTCGGCCGCCTCGATCTCGACTGAGCGATCGCCGCCGTTCGGATGGCACTTTCCCGCGGGGCATCCGTATCGATACGGTGATCGGTGGACGCCCCGATCGCGGGCGCCGGAATGGGGAACCCGAATGGCTGCACTCGACGACATCGTCGCCAACCTCCCGATCGGCGACATCGCCGCGAAGCTCGGCGTCGACGAAGCGACCGCGAAGCAGGCGGTGAACGACGCCCTTCCCGCCCTGCTCGCCGGCATGGGCGCGAACGCCAGCGACCCCGCGGGTGCCGCTTCGCTCCAGAAGGCCGTTGCGGGGCACGACCCGAAGCTCATCGAGGGCGGGGTGAACCTCGCCGACGTCGACGAGGAGGACGGCAAGAAGATCGTGAAGAACGTCTTCGGCGACAACACCGACAAGGTCGTCACGGCGCTCGACAAGAAGGAGGGCGGCGCGGGCGACCTCATCGGCAAGCTCCTGCCGATCCTCGCGCCCATCGTGTTGAGCTTCCTCGCCGCGCAGTTCACCAAGAAGCCCGAGGCGGCGGAGGCTGCTGCGCCGGAGTCGTCGGGCGGCGGCATCGGCGACCTGCTCGGCGGCCTCCTCGGCGGCGGCGGCTCGGGCTCGTCGGGCGGCGGCATCGACCTCGGCGGCCTCGTGGGCGGCCTCCTCGGCGGCGGCTCGGGCGGCTCGAGCTCGGGTGGTGGCCTCGGCGACCTGCTCGGCGGCCTCCTCGGCGGCGGCAAGCGCTGAGCGCCCAGGGCAGCGGATGCCGCGGCCTCCGCTGCCCGTGCGCCCCCGCTTAGACTGGCGGGGTGCCAGTGAACCCGGAGCTCCAGGGGCGGACCTTCCCGCCCGCCGAGCCGTACCTCGTCGGTCGTGAGAAGGTGCGCGAGTTCTCCCGCGCCGTGTTCGCGACGAACCCGATCAACCTCGACCCCGAGGCCGCGCGCGCGGCCGGGTACGCCGATGTCGTCGCGCCGCCGACCTTCGCCGTCGTCGTGCAGGAGCGGACGCTCGCCCAGCTGCTGGCCGATCCCGAGTCGGGCATCGACTTCTCGCGCGTCGTGCACGGCGACCAGCGCTTCACGTCGACGCGGCCGATCGTCGCCGGAGACCTGCTCACCGCGACCCTCACCGTCGCGAGCGTGAAGAGCCTCGGCGGCCACTCGATTGTCACGGCCGAGTCGGCCATCACCGACGCCGATGGCGCGCACGTCGTCACCGCCGTCTCCACCCTCGTCGTGCGAGGAGACGAATGATGCCCGCCCCCGAATTCGCATCCCTGACCGTCGGCGACGTCGTCGCCGAGCGCTCGATCCCGCTGACCCGCGACTCGCTCGTGCGGTACGCCGGCGCCTCGGGCGACTTCAACCCGATCCACTACCGCGACGACATCGCCGCCGAGGTCGGCCTGCCGGGCGTGCTCGCCCACGGCATGCTCACCATGGGCCTCGCTGTGCAGCCCGTCGTCGACTGGGCCGGAGACCCCGGCCGCGTCGTCGACTACCAGGTGCGCTTCACGCGCCCCGTGATCGTCGATCCGCAGGACGGCGCGATCGTCGCAGTGACCGCGAAGGTCGGCCAGCTCGACGAGGCCGCCACGGTCGCACGCATCGACCTCACGGTGAAGCTCGGCGGCGACACGGTGCTCGGCAAGGCGCAAGTGCGCGTCGCACTCGGCTGACATGAGCGGCGACATCCGTTTCGCGGACCTCACGACACTGCAGGTCGGCGGGCCGATCGGCCGGCTGGTCACCGCCACGACGCAGCGCGACCTCGTCGACCTCGCGGCCGAGGCCTGGGCGACGGATGACGCATGGCTCGCGCTCGGCGGCGGCTCGAACCTCCTCGTGGGCGACGAGGGCTTCGCGGGCACCGTGATCCGCGTGGCCACGCGCGGCATCGAGGTGCTGCCCGCTGCTCCGGGGGCCGAGGCATCCGTTCGGCTGCGCGTGCAGGCCGGAGAGACGTGGGACGACCTCGTCGCGTGGACGGTCGAGCACGGCTACTCGGGCATCGAGGCGCTCTCGGGCATCCCCGGCTCGGTGGGCGCTGCTCCCGTGCAGAACATCGGAGCCTACGGGCAGGAGCTCGCCTCGACGCTCGTCGCGATCGAGTTCCTCGACGAGGGCGCCCCGGCACCGCGCCGCATGACGGCCGCCGAACTCGAGCTCGGCTACCGCACATCGGTGCTGAAGCAGGGGCTCGCGGGTATCGTCGTGACCGTCGAGCTCGAACTGCACGACACCGCCGCCGAGCGCGCCGTGCTCGGAGAGGCGCTCGGCCAGCCGATCGCGTACGGGCAGCTCGCCGACGCCCTGCACGTGCAGCAGGGCGACCGGGTCGCTATCGCCGACGTGCGGGGCAGCGTGCTCGCGCTCCGCGCCTCGAAGGGCATGGTGCTCGATCCCGCCGACCCCGATTCGGTGAGCGCCGGCTCGTTCTTCACGAACCCGATCGTGGGCGAGCACGTCGCGCGCACCCTTCCCGCGGCGGCGCCCCGCTGGTACGTCGAGCCCGAGGCGCCCGACGAGGTGACGCCGCTCGGCTCGCTCGCCTCGGCGTCGCCGCTCGAGGCGTTCCTCGCCCACCAGGCGGAGCTCGAGGAGTTCGGCGACGATGTCGCCGTGGTCGAGGCCGTCGACGCCGAACCGCTCGTGAAGCTCTCGGCGGCCTGGCTGATCGAGCACTCGGGCATCCGTCGCGGCTTCGCCCTGCCGGGCTCGCGCGCGGCGATCTCGTCGAAGCACACGCTCTCGCTGACGAACCGCGGCGGCGCGACGGCCGACGAGGTCGCGACGCTCGCGCGGTTCGTGCAGGGGCGGGTGCAGGCCGAGTTCGGCATCGTGCTGCGGCCCGAGCCCGTGCTCGTCGGCCTCGAACTGTAGCACCGGCTCCACCGGCTCCACCGGCTCCACCGGCTCCGCCGGCCCCCGCCTCGGCGGCGAGGTGACGCGAATCGACCTCCGCCAGGCCGGCAG
>NZ_JBHURI010000132.1:0-6662 GCF_042673425.1 Agromyces sp. NPDC056965
GAGCCCCCGCCCCGGGCGCGGAACCGAAACACCTGGCCGCGCCGGCGGCCCCCGTCCCGGCGGCCGCGACCTGCTCGCCTCGCTGCCCTGGATCGGGCCCGCCCTGATCCTGATCTTCGGCGTCGTGCTGTTCCCAGCCGTCGTCATGTTCTACAACTCGACCCGCGACATCTCCCAGAGCGGCGTCGACAAGGGCTCGGTCGGCCTCGAAAACTACATCGAGGTCTTCAACTTCCCCTACTTCTGGCCGATCTTCGGCCGCACGATCGTGTGGGTCGTCGTGGTCGTCGCCGCGACCGTCGTCATCTCGCTCGGCCTCGCGCAGCTCCTCAACAAGGCCTTCCCGGGGCGGCGCATCGTGCGCCTCGCCGTGATCATCCCCTGGGCGGCGTCCGTGGTCATGACCACGATGGTCGTCTACTACGGCCTCGAGCCGTACTTCGGCATCATCAACAAGTTCCTCGTCGACGTCGGCCTCGTCGCCACGCCGGAGGGCTACGGATGGACCCGCAACCCGGCGACGGCCTTCGCATGGTCGATCGTCGTCGCGATCTTCGTCTCGCTGCCGTTCACGACGTACACGATCCTCGCCGGACTCCAGACGGTGCCGGGCGAAGTGCTCGAAGCCGCGAAGATGGACGGCGCCGGACCCGTCCGCACCTACTGGGGCGTCGTGCTGCCGCAGCTGCGCAGTGCCATCGCGGTCGCGGTGCTCATCAACATCATCAACGTCTTCAACTCGCTGCCGATCCTGAAGGTGATGACCGGGTCGATCCCCGGCTACGACGCCGACACGATCATGACGATGATCTTCAAGTACATCCAGAACCAGCACAAGGTCGATGTCGCCAGCGCCCTCTCGGTCGTCGCGTTCGTCATCGTCATCGTGATCGTCGCCATCTACGTGCGCGTGGTCAAGCCCATGAAGGAGGTCTGATCGTGGCCGTCACCGCACCCGCGTTCGAGACGATCGCCCCGCCCGCGGCATCCGCTCGCAAGCGCCGTTACACCGAAGACCAGGTGCCGCTCCGCAAGGTGATCGTGCGCATGATCGCGGGATTCGTCGTGCTCGCGATCTTCGTGCTCCCGTACGTCATCATGTTCTTCGGCTCGGTGAAGACGAAGGCGCAGATCCGCTCGGTCGACCCCACGTACCTCCCGACGGAGTGGCACTGGGAGAACTACATCAACATGTGGTCGACCCCCGAGACGCCGCTGCCGCAGAACCTCATCTCGACGATCGTGATCTCGGTCTTCGCGACCCTGCTCGTGCTGCTCGTCGCGATGCCCGCGGCGTACTACACGGCGCGCTTCAAGTTCCCGGGCCGCATGGTGTTCCTCTTCCTCGTGATCGTCACGCAGATGCTGCAGCCGGCGGTGCTGACCTCGGGCCTGTTCCGCCAGTTCCTCGCGTTCGACATGATCGACACGTGGGCGGCGATGATCTTCATCAACGCCGCGTTCAACCTCTCCTTCGCCGTCTGGATCATGCACTCGTTCTTCGCCGGCATTCCGAAGGAGGTCGACGAGGCCGCGCAGATCGACGGCGCGGGCCGGCTCCGGGTGCTCTTCACGATCAGCCTGCCGCTCGTCTGGCCGGGCATCGTGACGGCGATCGTCTTCACCTTCGTCGCGTGCTGGAACGAGTTCGCGGCCTCGCTCGTGATCCTCTCGACGGCGGGCAACCAGCCGCTCTCCGTGGCCCTCACGAAGTTCGTCGGCCAGTACGAGACGTCGTGGCAGTACGTGTTCGGCGTCTCGATCGTCGCGATCGTGCCGGTGGTCATCCTCTTCATGATCATCGAGAAGCGCCTCGTCGGCGGCCTCACCGCGGGCAGCGTCAAGTAACCACCAGAACCAGCGGATGTCGCGGGTGCCGCCTGCCCCGCGACATCCGCTTCACTGCGCTCGTGCTCCGGCCACCTGGCCGCGAGATCGGATTCCGAGGAGATCCTCGATTCCGAGGAGCGATCGGCGAGATCGAGTCCTCTGATCTGCAGATCTCCGCCGAACCGCCGAACGCCGAACCGCCGAACCGGTCAGGAGGCGCTGGGGTCGGTCGTCCACAGCCCGAGGATGTTCCCCTCCGAGTCCTCGAAGTACGCGAACCACCCCATGCCGGGCACTGGCGCGCGCGCGGAGACGACGGAGCCGCCGAGCTCGGTGATGCGCTCGAGGGAAGCGTCGATGTCGTCGACGTCGACCGTGAGGATCGGGGTCGTCAGCCGTTCGGCACGCTGGAACATCCCGCCGTTGATCGCCCCCGGGGCGAGCGGCTGCTGGGTGGCCTCGTCGACCGGTGTGGTGACCACGTTCGTGTAGTCCATGCCGGGGACGAGGTCGAGCGTCCAGTCGAACGCCGCACGGTAGAACGCGCGCGCACGGTCCTGGTCGTCGGCCGGAATCTCGAAATGCACGATGCCTGGCATCTCCGCCTCCTTCGTCGGGGCACGGCACGACCGTGCCTCACGGGAGGATAGACCCGGCGCGACGACGCCGACAGTGGTGATGGGACGTGCTGCCCTGATCACTCGATCCAGGGCACCCCGCCGACCTCGCGGTACGCGACGCCGAGCGCGTCGAGGTGGGTGCCGAGCGCGGCGAGCCGCGCGTGGAACGACGACTCGTCGCGCGCTCCGCCGCCCTCGGGCGCCGGCGACCACGCGATCTCGGCGATCGCAGTGATGCGCGGGAACACCATGAACTCGAGTTCGGGCACGGTGGCGATCGTCTCGGTCCAGACGGGCGCCTCGACGCCGAGGATGTCGCTCTCGGCGAGCCCCGGCACGATGGCGGTCGGCTCCCAGGAGTAGGCCTCCTCGAGGGTCGTCGGGCCGTCGGCCCAGAGCTGGCCGACCTTGCCGCCGAGCGGGCCGTCTGGGTCGTCGGGGTACTTCATGTCGAGGTACGCGACGTCGGCGGGGGAGAGGATGACGCCGCCGCCCTGCTCCACGAACGAGGTCGTGAGCTCGGCCGCATCGTCGCGGGGGGCCACGAAGTCCCAGTACTGGCCGATCGTGCCGGCCGGCAACTCCCGGGACGCGCCCATCTCGTGCCAGCCGATGACGGTCTTGCCGGTCGCGGCTCCGGCCGCCGTGATGCGTCGCACGAGATCGAGGTAGTCGGCCTCCGAGGTCGCGAGCGACTCGTCGCCCCCGACGTGCAGCCAGGGGCCGGGCGTGATCGCGGCGACCTCGCCGAGCACGTCGGCGAGGAAGCGGTCGGTGGCCTCCGCGCGCTCGGCCGACGCGCAGAGCGACGAGAAGCCGACCTCGATGCCCTCGTACGGCTTCGGCGCCACCCCGTCGCAGTTCAGCTCGGGATAGGCGCTGAGCGCGGCGTTCGTGTGTCCGGGCAGGTCGATCTCGGGCACGACGGTCACGAATCGCTCCGCGGCGTACTCGACGATGCGCCGGTAGTCGTCCTTCGTGTAGAAGCCGCCGCCGTCGCCGCCCGTCGAGGTGGAGGCGCCGATGCCGGTCAGCTCGGGCCACGCGTCGATCTGCAGTCGCCAGCCCTGGTCGTCGGTGAGGTGCAGGTGCAGCACGTTGAGCTTCAGCAGCGCGATGCGGTCGATGTGGTCGAGCACGTCCTCCACCGCGAAGAAGTGGCGGGCCACGTCGAGCATCGAGCCGCGGTAGGCGAAGCGCGGGGCGTCTGCGACGGATGCCGCGGGCACGATCCACCCGTCGGCGGGCGCCTTCGCGGCATCCGATCGCTCGATCTCGGCAGGGAGCAGTTGGCGCAGCGACTGCGTGCCCCAGAACAGGCCGGCCGCGGCGGGCGCCTCGATGCGAACGCCGTCGTCGCCGCTCTCGAGCACGTACGACTCGGCACCCGTGCCGGCCCCGGCGTCGATGACGAGCGCGATGTCGGATGCCGCAGCCTCGCCGCCGACCACTGGCAGGTCGAATCCCGTGGCGATGCGCGCCTGCGCCGCGAACGTCTCGGCGACGGCGGCCGCCTCGCCCTCCGCGACGAAGCGCGAGTCCTCGGTGAGCGTGAACGGCGCACCGCCGGTGACCGCGAATTCGACGGGGGCCGGGATGATGCCGGTCACGGCGTCTCCGTTCTCTTGCGTGGCGGTGCAGCCGCCGAGGGCGAGCGCGGCACCGACGAGCGTAGCGGCGGTGAGGCTCGCGGTGATCCCGGTTCGGGTGCGGTTGCGACGGTGCATGCGTCCTCGCTCGGTCGGAGCTGGCAAAGGTAAGGAATCCTAACTCCCATCGTGGCACGAATCGTCGCCGTCCGGCAGTGCCGTCGTCGGCACCGAGCCGCATCCATTGCTAAGCTTCGAGGGTCGCGACTGGCGTTGAGATGGATACCATCGGGGAGCGACTGGCACGGACCGACCGCACGCCTGGGCCGGTACGCATACCTCGGCGCTGGCGCGCGCGAGGCAGCACCCTACGTAGGTCCGTTCGTCATGAAGGAGCCAGTCTTGGCCGAGTCCGTTTTCAATGCGCCGCTTTCCGAAGTCGACCCCGAGATCGCCGAAGTTCTCGAGCTCGAACTCGGTCGCCAGCGCGACTACCTCGAGATGATCGCGAGCGAGAACTTCGTTCCCGTCTCCGTGCTGCAGTCGCAGGGCAGCGTTCTCACCAACAAGTACGCCGAGGGCTACCCCGGTCGCCGCTACTACGGCGGCTGCGAGTACGTCGACGTCGCCGAGTCGCTCGCGATCGAGCGGGCGAAGTCGCTCTTCGGCGCCGAGTACGCCAACGTGCAGCCCCACTCGGGCGCCACCGCGAACGCCGCGGTGCTCTCCGCGATCGCCACCCCGGGCGACACCATCCTCGGCCTCGAGCTCGCGCACGGCGGTCACCTCACGCACGGCATGAAGCTGAACTTCTCGGGCAAGCTCTACAACGCCGTCTCGTACGGCGTCGACCCCGAGACGTTCCTCGTCGACATGAACGTCGTGCGCGACAAGGCCCTCGAGCACAAGCCGCAGGTCATCATCGCCGGCTGGAGCGCCTACCCCCGTCACCTCGACTTCGCCGCGTTCCGCGCGATCGCCGACGAGGTCGGCGCGAAGCTCTGGGTCGACATGGCGCACTTCGCCGGCCTCGTCGCCGCGGGCCTGCACCCGAGCCCCGTTCCCTACGCCGACGTCGTCTCGTCGACCGTGCACAAGACGATCGGCGGCCCCCGCTCGGGCTTCATCGTCTCGCGCGACATGGAGCTCGCGAAGAAGCTCAACTCCAACGTCTTCCCGGGCCAGCAGGGCGGCCCGCTCATGCACGTCATCGCGGCCAAGGCCACGGCGTTCAAGATCGCGGCATCCGAGGAGTTCAAGAACCGTCAGGAGCGCACCATCCGCGGCGCGCAGATCCTCGCGGCCCGCCTCACGGCAGATGACTCGCGTGCGGCGGGCGTCGACGTGCTCACGGGCGGCACCGACGTGCACCTCGTGCTCGCCGACCTCCGCAACTCGAAGATCGACGGCCAGCAGGCCGAAGACCTCCTGCACGAGGCGCTCATCACCGTGAACCGCAACTCGGTGCCGTTCGACCCGCGCCCGCCGATGGTCACCTCCGGCCTCCGCATCGGCACGCCCGCGCTCGCGACCCGCGGCTTCGGCGACGCCGAGTTCACCGAGGTCGCCGACATCATCGCGCTCGCGCTCCAGGGCGAGGCGGATGTCGCGTCGCTCCGTTCGCGCGTCGAGACCCTCACGGCGGCGTTCCCGCTGTACCCGGGCCTCGCGCAGTAGGGAGAGCCATGACCGCGATCACGCTCGACGGCGTCGCCACCGCGACGGCCGTCAAGACCGAACTCGCCTCGCGCATCCAGCTGCTGAAGGCGCACGGCGTCGTGCCGGGTCTCGGAACGCTCCTCGTGGGCGACGACCCGGGATCGCGGTCGTACGTCGCGGGCAAGCACCGCGACTGCGCCGAGGTGGGCATCGAGTCGATCCGCATCGACCTGCCCGCCTCGGCCACCACGGCCGACGTGCGCGCCGCGATCCGCGACCTGAACGCCGCCTCCGAGGTCACCGGCTACATCGTGCAGCTCCCGCTGCCCGCCGGCCACGACGAGAACGCGATGCTCGAGCTCATCGACCCCGACAAGGACGCCGACGGGCTGCACCCGACGAACCTGGGTCGTCTCGTGCTCGGCATCGAGGGCGAGCTGCAGTCGCCGCTGCCGTGCACGCCGGCAGGCATCGTCGAGATGCTGCGTCGCTACGACGTGCCGATCCGCGGTCGCCACGTCACCGTGATCGGCCGTGGCCTCACCGTCGGCCGCCCGCTCGGGTTGCTGTTCACCCGCAAGGGACTCGACGCCACCGTCACGCTCACGCACTCGCGCACTGAAGATCTGGCCGCGGAGGTGCGCCGTGCCGACATCGTCGTGGCCGCCGTCGGGGTTCCGCACCTCGTGCAGGCCGACTGGATCAAGCCCGGCGCCGCGGTGCTCGACGTCGGCATCACGCGTGTGCAAGACGAGGACACGGGCAAGGGCAAGCTGACGGGCGACGTCGATCCCGGCGTCGCAGAGGTCGCCGGGCACCTGTCGCCGAACCCCGGCGGCGTGGGACCCATGACCCGTGCGATGCTCCTCGCCAACGTCGTGAAGGCCGCGGAGCAGCGCCTGCACCGCTAGTCGGTCTTCCGGTCGCCCGAGCTTGGCTTGAGCGGATGCCGCAGGCTCACGCC
>NZ_JBHURI010000133.1:0-6660 GCF_042673425.1 Agromyces sp. NPDC056965
GGGAACGTTCCCGCCGGGGCATCCGTCGTCTGCGGCGCATGGCCGCCTGCGTCAGCTGTTCACGCGGATGATCTCCTCCTGGTACGGCGCGACGACGGTGCCCGAGATGCGGCAGTCGAGCAGGAGGAACGAACGCTCGGCGACGGGGCGCGCCGCCCAGGCTGCGAGCGCCTCGAGGTCGGCCAGCTCGCGCACGACGACGCCTTCGGCGCCGAACGCGGCGGCCGCGGCGGCGAAGTCGGCCTCGGGGATCAGCATCGGACCCTCGGCGAGGCCCTTGAGGCCGTAGAGGTTCACCTCGGCGCCGTACGCGGCGTCGTTCCAGACGACCGCGACACCGCGGCCCCCGGCGGTGCGCACCGCCGTCTCGAGGTCGGCGAGCGCCATGAGTCCGCCGCCGTCGCCGGTCGTGAGCACGATGGCGGCGTCGGGCTTGGCGGCGGCGGCGCCGGCGACGCTCGGGAATCCCTGCCCGATCGACTGGAACGCCGTGCCGATCATCATCATGCGGTCGGGCGAGGCGACCGGCCAGTACATGTTGGCCCAGCCGATGAAGTGTCCGCCGTCGGAGACGACGACCCGGTCCTCGGGCAGCAGCTCGGCGATGCGCGCCGCGACCGCGCGCGGGTCGAGCCGGCCGTCGTCGGCGAGGCCGTCGGCGCGCGCGGGGAGCGCCTGCGCGCGGAGCGGCGCGATGTCGGCGATCGTGTCGCGCCAGCCCGACGACTCCGCTCCGAGCCCGGCGAGCTCGTCGACGAGGCGGCGCGCGACGACTGCGGCATCGCCGCGGACGAACCCGCCGACGTGCGGGTGCGTGGCCGCGGTCGCCACGTCGACCTGGAACACGCGCGTGCCGGGCGCGAAGAGGTCGCCGAAGCGCATCGTGAACTGGTTGAGCGACGCGCCGAACACCACGGCGACGTCGGCCTCGCGCACGAGCTGCATCGCGGTCTCGGCCCCGAAGCCGCCGGTGACGCCGAGGTCGTAGCGGTCGTCGGGGAAGACGCCCCGGCCGAGCGCCGTCGAGGCGGTGACCGCGCCGGTCGCCGCGGCGAGGTCGCCGAGGGCATCGCCGGCGTCGGCGAGCCAGGCCCCGCGTCCGGCCAGGAGGAACGGCCGGGAGGCGCCTGCGAGGGCGTGTGCGACCTCGGAGACGGCGCGTCGGGCGAACTCGCCGACCGGCGAGAGGGGCAGCGGATGCCGCGGCGCGGGCGGATCGGCGAGCGGTCCGGCGTCGACCGACGCGACGTCGTAGGGAATCGCCAGCACCACCGGCACCCGATAGCTCAGTGCGTGCTCGACGGCGATCACGGTCGTGGCGGGGGCATCGGTGCGCCCGACGGTGTACGTGCGCGCACCGACCGCCGAGGCGAGGGCGATCTGGTCGACGTCCCACGGACGACGCCCCGAGGTCGGCTCGTCGCCGACGACGAGCACGAGCGGCACTCGGGCCTGCGCGGCCTCGGCGAGCGAGGTGAGGGTATTCGTGAATCCGGCCCCATACGTCGCCGTCGCCGCGGCGAGCCGCTTCGACGCGCGGAAGTGGGCGTCGGCGGCGACCACGCCGCCGGCCTCGTGCCGCACTGCGGTGAACGAGGCATCCGTCTCGCGCTCGAGCGCATCGAGGAAGTAGGCGTTGCCGTTGCCCATCACGCCGAAGACGTGATCGACGTGGGCGGAGAGGGCATGGGCGACGTGCGCGGACACCGAGGGCATGGTGAAGCCTTTCGAGACGTGACGGGATGCTGGGATTCCGTATGTGTCTCGCTCGGTGGCGGGGATTGCCCGTCGGCCTGCTTCGTGCCCATTTTTCGAGCACCGGCGCGGCTGGGCGCCTGGACGAAGTCGAGTATACGACGCTCGCGCGTCGAGCCTGCTCGCCGGACCGTCGGACCGTCAGAGCGTCGGCGGGCCGAGCGCCTCGAAGGCGGCACGCCAGAACTCGGCCCGGGAGGCGCTGTCGGCGGCCGCGTCGGTGTCGGGGAACCTCGGCAGGTACGGATCGAGGGGGATGGAGTGCGAAGCGCCGTCGCCCGTGAGCGCGGTCACGTCGAGGCCCGCCTCGGTGGCCCGACGCGCGGTGCGATCCATCAGGAGACAGGAGTCCCAGACCGCGTCGTCGGTGCCGCACGCGAGCACGACCGGACCGTCGATGCCGGCGAGGTCGATGATCGAATCGGGCGGCGGTGCGGCCGGATCCATCGAGCAGGGGGTCGCGATGCCGGCGAGGGTCCACGCCGAGCGGGTCCCGTCGGGGTATCCGCACCAGAGCTCGCCCGCGCCGACCGGCGCGATCGCGCCCCGCACGAGCGAGGGGTGCTCCGCGGCGAGCCAGAGCGCCGCCTCTCCGCCGCGTGAGACGCCGAACGCGGTGATGCGATCGGGGTCGACCCCGTCGCGCGCCGCCAGCCATTCGGCGCCCGAGACGAACGTCTCGAGCGGCACCTCGGCGAGCTCGTCTGGCTGCCCTGGAGACCCGAAGTAGCTCACCGCGAGGGCCGGGTATCCGGCGGCCGCGAGCTGGCGAGCCAGGAGGCGGGCGAACTGGATGCCGCCCTCGCTGCCGGAGAACACGAGGACCGCGGCCCGCGGCCCGGCGCCTGCCGTCGCGGAAGGCGCGTGACTCGCGTAGGCCGCGACGAGCCCGCCATCGGTCACCTCCTCGACTGCGACTGCGTCTGGAGCGATGCCGCGCTCGACGGTCGTGCCCGCGAGCACGACGCCGTCGGCCCCGGTGAGCGTGAGCTCGACGTCGAACTCGTCGGCGTAGGCGGCGAGGAATGCGAGCTCGCCGCCCTCGGGGGCGAGTGCCCAGAACGGCGCCATCGAGTCCGCCGCCGACCAGTCGCCGTCGACCGGCGCGTGGTCGTCGAGGTCGACCTCTCCGGACTCGTCGGCGATGAACACGGCCCCGGAGCGATGCGTGATCCAGTCGACGTTCGCCTCGGCGGTGAGGGTGACCTCGGAGTCGGGGACGAGGCCGGTGAACCGGATCGAGAGCGGATCGAACGGACCGTCGAGCTCGTCGATCACGATGGCGGCCCGGTGCTCGTCGGCGAGCGGCGTGCAGCCGACCATCGAGGTCGTCGCGAGCAGCGCCGCGATGGCGGCCACGGCCCGCACCGAGCTGGATGTGCGCATGGCCGATTGTCGGGCACCGGGATCGACGGGGTCAACCCGTGCGGGCGGCCGGCGAGCCGCCCATGCGGCTCAGCGGCCGAAGAGGCGCGCGAAGAAGCCGGGCTCGGCCCGGTCGTCCTCGTGGCCGGTGCACCGATCGTTGCGCGGTACCCCGCGCATGACGGAGTCGATGTGCTGGCCGCAACCGGCCCACGTGGTCTTGCCGCATCTCCTGCAGGTCACTGCTCGGCACATTCGTCGGATCCATTTCTGTCGGGGAGGCGGGGTTGAATACCCCGGGGGTATTCTTTCAGGGTCGAGACTGGGAGATCGCCGACAGCGAGCGGCGCGACCTTCGCCGCGCGCACGGCATGATGGTCGGATGAAGACCACCCAGCTGCGCCGGTACGTGATCGTCGACGGACTCTACGAGGAGTTCGTCGCGTGGTGGCAGGAGGCCATGCCCGTGCTCCGGCCCGCGATGGGGTTCGCCATCGAGTTCGCCTACGGCTCGCCCGAGACGAACGAGTTCACCTGGGCGGTCAGCGTGCCGGGCGATGCCGACGAGTTCGAGCGGGTGGATGCCGCATACAAGGTCTCGCCCGAACGTGCGGCGGTCTTCGAGGGGCTGCCCGATCGCATCGCGTCGATGCAGCTCTCGTTCATCCGGACGTACTGAGCCGTTCCGGCGCGCGAGCGCCGTTCCGGTCGATCGAGTCCATGCCGGCCGCGGCCTGAGCGAGACCGCGATGCCCGCGGGTCGTGAATGCGGCTACAAGGCTCGCGACGGCGAGCACGGCCGCGACGGCTCCGCCGAGCGGGCCGGCGAGGAGGAGCAGGCTGTAGCCGCCGATCCCCACGAGGAAGCGGACTCCGCGCCAGATCACGGGCGGAACCCGATGCTCGCGGACGTCGATGAGCACGGCCCGCTCGCCGAGCGTGACGCCGCCGATCAGCACCGACACCGCCTGCGCGCCGATCGCCGCCGCCGTCGCGATCGCCGCGACCGCATCGGACAGTTCGAGCACGAGGTCACGGCCCGCCAGCACGAGGATCGCGGAGTTGACGGCGACCGAGAGGCCGGCAGCGGTGAGCCACACGCTCGCGACGTCGACCAGCATCGCGAGCAGGCGCCGCCCAGAGGTGACCGGCCGCGCCGGCGCCGCCCCGGACGCGGCCGTGCGGCGGCGACGGCGGAACGCCGGGAACGCCAGCAGCGAGCCCAGCGCCGCACCGATGGTGTTCGCAGCGAGATCTCCCGTGTCGAACAGTCGATAGGCGCAGGGGAAGACCCCCCAGACGCCGGTCAGCTGGGTGAGCTCGATCGCGAGCGAGACGAGGGCGCCGGCCGCGACCGCGACGGCGATGCCGCGATCGAACAGTGCGCGCGCGAAGACGCCGAGCGGCACGAACAGCAGCACGTTGAACGCGATCTGCTGCACCGCGGCGTTCGCGAGCAGCGAGCCGCCGTGCTCCGCCTGCAGGCGGATGACATCCCGCACGCTCTCGAGGGGGTCCAGCACCACTCCCGCGCAGCGGAAGTCGTCGCCGTCGGGCAGCGGCAGCAGCGTGTACGCCCAGAGCCCCATCACGTAGAAGAGGAGCGCGACCCACCCGGTCATGCGGAGGGCCGAGAAGCCGCCTCGGCGACGGTAGCTGAGCGCCACGAGCGGTACGAACACCACGACGAGCACCATCGAACCGAACAGAATGGCGATGATGCCCGGCATGATGCGATCCACTCCGAGAGTCTACGATCGCCATCGGCATGCTCAGCGGCCGCCGCGGCAGGTCGGCGTCACCGCACTCGACTCGGTGTACAGGGCATCTGCAGCGAGACATCCGTAGAATCGACCCATCCCCGGAAGAGAATGCGGCCGATGCTGCCCACCGGCAGGCTCGCCCGCGAGGACCTGGTCGACGACGCCCACTGCACGTTCGACCGAGAAGGAACGTGGTCGATGCTGCCCACCAGGGCGGGCTCGACCAGGAAGGAAGAACGTGAGCCACGAGTTCGATGCACGCCGCACGGAATGGATCGCCAAAGAGGAGCTCGCCGAGCGGATGATCCCGCTCATCGGCGGCCTCTACCGAGACCACGGGGTGGTGACCTCCATCCACGGCCGGCGGCTCATCAACCGTTCGCCGATCGCCCTCCTGAAGGCGCACCGCTTCGCCCGTCAGGCCGGTGAGGTCGAACTCGACCTCGTCGACACCATGCGCGTGCTCGAGGTGCTCCGCGAGATCGCTCCCGGGCCCGCCTCGATCGACGTGGCCCGCCTCGTCGCCCGCTACTCCGACGCGGTCGGCGAGGGCGACGCGCGCGAACTCGCCGACTTCGTGCGCGATGAACTCACCTCCGTCATCGCGGCCGAGGGCGAGCCCGAGGCATCCGGCACCGATGTCGTGCTCTACGGCTTCGGCCGCATCGGGCGCCTGCTCGCACGGATCCTGATCGCGCACGCCGGCAACGGCAAGGGCCTGCGCCTCCGGGCGATCGTCGTGCGCAAGGGCTCCGACAACGACCTCGTCAAGCGCGCGAGCCTGCTGCGCCGCGACTCGGTGCACGGCCCGTTCGCCGGCACGATCGAGGTCGACGAGGAGGCGAACACGATCCTCGCGAACGGCACGCTCATCCAGGTGATCTACTCGAACGACCCCGCGTCGATCGACTACACGGCCTACGGCATCGACGACGCGATCGTCGTCGACAACACGGGTCGCTGGCGCGACGAGGCGGGGCTGTCGCAGCACCTGCAGGCGAAGGGCGTCGCCCGGGTCCTGCTCACGGCTCCCGGCAAGGGCGCGATCAAGAACATCGTGCACGGCATCAACCACGACGACATCACCGATGCCGACGCGATCCTCTCGGCCGCCTCGTGCACGACGAACGCGATCACCCCGGTGCTGAAGGCCATCGAAGACGCCTACGGCGTCGTGCGCGGCCACGTCGAGACCGTGCACTCGTTCACGAACGACCAGAACCTCATCGACAACTTCCACTCGGGCGACCGGCGCGGCCGCTCGGCCGCGCTCAACATGGTCATCACCGAGACCGGCGCCGCGAAGGCCGTCGCGAAGGCCCTGCCCTCGTTCGCCGGCAAGCTCACCGGCAGCGCGATCCGCGTGCCGACGCCCGACGTGTCGCTCGCGATCCTGAACCTGCAGCTCGAGCAGCCGGCCGAGAAGGCCTCGCTGAACCGGTACCTCCGCCAGGTGTCGCTCACCTCGCCGCTCCGCCAGCAGGTCGACTACATCGAGTCGCCCGAGGTCGTCTCGACCGACTTCGTGGGCTCGAACCGCGCCGGCATCGTCGACGGGCTCGCGACGATCGCCGACGGCACCGACGCGATCGTCTACGTCTGGTACGACAACGAGTACGGCTACTCCTGCCAGGTCGTTCGGGTCATCGAGGCGATGGCGGGCACGCACCCCGTCGTGCTGCCCGAGCGCCAGTCGGTCGCGCTCGAGCGCGAGGTCGTCGCCGCGGTCTGATCGGCGCACGCCTGCGATGAGGCGGGTCCTGCGGAACCCGCCTCC
>NZ_JBHURI010000134.1:0-6380 GCF_042673425.1 Agromyces sp. NPDC056965
GTGCAGCACGCTGCACGGGGCATCCGTCGTCTCAGCTGAGGCCGCGACGCTCGAGGAGTGCCGCGATGTCGGGCTCGCGCCCGAGCAGCCGCCGGATCGACTCCCGCGGATCGCGCGAACCGCCCGGAGCGAGGATCTCCGCGCGATAGCGATCGCCGTTCGCGCGGGTGGCGCCGCCGTTGGCCTCGAACCACGCCATGATGTCGGCGCCCGGCACCTCGCTCCAGATGTACGAGTAGTACCCGGCGTCGTACCCGCCAGCGAAGACGTGCGCAAAGTAGGTGCTCGAATAGCGCGGCGGCACGAGCGGGTCGTCGAGTCCGGCCGCGGCGAGGGCCCGGTGCTCGAAGTCCGCGACGTCGCTGACGGCCTCGGCTTCGGCGGGCGAGAGTCGGTGCCATGCCTGGTCGAGCACGGCCGCCGCGAGGTATTCGGTGGTCGAGAAGCCCTCATTGAACGTGCGCGACGCCAGCAGGCGGTCGACGAGCTGCCCCGGCATCCGCTCGCCCGTCTCGTGGTGCACGGCGTACTCGCCCAGCACCTCGGGTCGCAGGACCCAGAGCTCGTTGACCTGGCTCGGCAGCTCGACGAAGTCGCGGTACACGTTCGTACCCGACATCGACGGGTGCACGACATCGGAGAGCAGGCCGTGCAGTGCATGGCCGAACTCGTGGAAGAGCGTCTCAGTCTCGTCGAGCGTGAGCAGGGTCGGCTCGCCCGCAGCCGGGCGGGCGACGTTCATGTTGTTGACGACGACCGGGAGCGTGCCCTCGAGCGCCGACTGCTCGACGAGCGAGCTCATCCACGCGCCACCGCGCTTCGAGTCCCGGGTGTAGAGGTCGAGCAGGTAGAGCCCCACGGGCGTGCCGTCCTCCTCGAACACCTCGAACACGCGCGTCTCGGGGTGGTATCCGACGAGGTCGGTGCGTTCGGTGAACGTGAGCCCGTAGAGCAGCTGTGCCGCGCGGAAGACGCCCCGAGTGAGGACTCGATCGAACTCCAGGTACGGGCGCATCTCGTCGAGGTCGACCGCGTAGCGCTCCCGTCGCACCGCCTCGCTGAGGAACGCCCAGTCGGAAGCCTCGACCGGCCGCCGTCCGCTCGACGCCGCCTGCCCCGCAAGGGCGAGCGCTTCGCGCCGGGCGTTCGCCGCGGCGGCGGGCGCGAGCCGGTCGAGCAGCTCGGCGACGGACTCGGGCGTGCCCGCCGTCTCATCGACCGTGACGGCGGCGGCGTGACTGTCGAAACCGAGGAGCGTCGCTCGCTCGGCGCGGAGTCGCACGAGCTCGAGCAGCGTCGAGCGGGTGTCGTGGGCACCGCCGCGGCATCCGCGAGCCCGTGATGCGGCGAGCAGGCGATCACGCACGGCGTCGCGCTCGAGCGATGCGAGCGTCGGCTGGCCGGTCGGCAGCACGAGCGTGATGAGCCAGCCGTCGAGACCGCGCGCGATCGCGGCCTCTCGCGCAGCCGAACGTCGTCCGTCGTCGAGGCCCGCGAGGTCGTCGGGGTCGGTCAGGTGCAGCGCGAGATCGTTGGCATCGGCGAGCAGATGCTGCTGGAACGCCGTCGTGAGTTCGGAGATGCGGGTGTTCAGTGCCGTGAGGGCGCTGCGCTGCGTCTCGTCGAGTGCGGCGCCGGCGAGCGTCGCGGTGCGGTGGTACGTGTCGAGCAGCTCGAGCGACTCCGCATCGAGGCCGAGCTCGTTCCGCGCGGCCTGCAGCTCGGAGAGTCGTGCGTAGAGCCGCGGATCGAGCCTGATCGCGTCGCGATGGGCCGAGAGCAGCGGTGCGAACTCGACCTCCACGGCGTCGATCGCGGCGTCGCTGTCGGCCGAGCTCGCGTTCTCGAAGACGGGGAGCACGCGGCGGAGCAGGCCTCCCGAGCGTTCGAGGGCGACGACCGTGTTGTCGAACGTCGGCGCAGCGGCATCCGTGGCGATCGCCTCGACCGCCTGCCGCTGTTCCCGCATCCCCTCGGTGATCGCCTCCCGATAGTGCTCGGGTCGGATGAGGGCGAAGAGCGGAAGCCGGTAGGGCAGCGGGCTCGGCTCGAGGAACGGATTGGAGTGCTCGGTCATCCATCCACCGTAGTTCGCTGTCACGCGAGCGAGCATGAGCTTAGGCTCGGAACATGAGCACCGATCGCCCCGAACAGGTCCTCCGCGATGCGTACACGCACGGCCACCACGCGAGCGTGCTGCGCACGCATTCCTGGCGCACGGTGGAGAACTCCGCCGCCTACCTCCTGCCGCATCTGCGCGAAGGGATGCGCGTGCTCGACGTGGGGAGCGGACCCGGCACCATCACGATCGACCTGGCCCGCCGGGTGCGACCCGGAAGCGTCGTCGGCGTCGATGCCTCGGCCGACGTCGTGGCCGCGGCGGCCGGGCTCGCCGAGAGCGAGGGGGTGGCGAACGTCGAGTTCGCCGTGGGCGACGCGTACGCGCTCGACTTCGACGACGACACCTTCGACGTCGTGCACGCCCACCAGGTGCTGCAGCACCTCGGACGACCGGTCGAGGCGCTCCGCGAGTTCCGCCGTGTCACCAAGCCCGGGGGAGTCGTCGCCGCGCGCGACGTCGACTACGGGGGCGTGATCTGGAACCCCGCATCGCCCGGCCTCGCGCGGTGGCTCGAGCTCTATCGAGCCGTGCACGAGTGGAACGGCGGCGAGGCCGATGCCGGGCGCCACCTGAAGAGCTGGGCGCGCGAAGCCGGGTTCACCGAGATCGCCGCGACCGGCACCGTGTGGGTCTTCTCCACCGCGCTCGAACGCGAATGGTGGGGCGGCGCCTGGGCCGAGCGCGCCACCGAGTCGCAGTTCGCAGCGCACGCGATCGAGTCGGGGCACTCGAACCCCGACGAGCTGCGGCGCGTCGCAGATGCCTGGCGGGCATGGGCGGCCGACGAGGACGGATGGCTGCTCATGCCGCACAGCGAGATCGTCGCGCGGGCCTAGGGCACGCGCTGGGCGCGTGCTGAGCTGGTGTGCTCAGCGAGCTCGCTGCTACCAGTCCTCGTCGGCGTCGTGCGCGTCGACGATCGTGTCGCGCACGACCGTGCCGTCGTCGAGCTCGGCGATCGGTCGCCCCTCGAGCCACGTCAGGGTCCAATGGCGGTTCGCGCCGTCGCCCGCGAACGCCGCCTCGGCGGCGGCGATCCGCTCGCGCAGCTCGGCCGGCACGGATGCCGGCGGCACCGCGCCGAACGCCCAGCGGGTGCCGAGGCGCATCAGGCGTCCATCTCGTAGGTGACCCAGCTGGTGCGCTTCGCGATCTGGTCGTACACCTGCTGCGCCGGCGCATTGTCGGCCGCAGTGATCCAGCTCACGCCGCCATGGCCGATCTCGGCCGCGCGCGCGTGCACGAACTCGATGAGCGATCGCCCGATGCCAGACCCGCGCGCGCTCTCGTCGACGTAGAGATCGTCGAGGTACATGCCCCGAGTCGCCGTCAGCGAGTTCGGCACGGCCCGGTAGTGGGCGAGCCCCACCGGGCGCCCTTCGTCGTCGACGGCGAGTGCGGCCTGCAGCGGCTCGGCCTCGTCACGGATCCAGTTCCAGACGATGAGCGCCTTGGCGTCGTCGAGTTCGGTCTCGTAGAAGCGGCAGTACGCCTCGAACAGCGGCAGCCATCCGAAGAAGTCGTCGTCACCGGCCGATCGGATCTCGTAGTTCATGGTTCCCCCTATTCCGACGGCGCCTCGAAGACGACGTCGCGGACTTCGAACGACTCGGCTTCGACGAAACCGAGCTCGGCGATGCGCCCCACCGCACGCAGATCTGATGCGACCGATTCCAGCAGCGCGATCGTCGCGGCGGGCGCAGCGATCACGGCACTCGCGACGGGCGTCTTCTGCGACGCCTTCGCATCGGTCTTGGCCCGTCGGATGCCCGTCAGCGCGAGGCCCGCGAGCTCGAGGAGCTCGACGCCGGCGTCGCCGCGGGCGGCGAGCTCGTCGACGTTCGGCCACGAGGCCACGTGCACCGAACCGTCGTGCGACCAGCGCCACGCCTCTTCGGTCGCGAACGGGATGACGGGAGCGAAGAGTCGGAGCAGCACGTCGAGCGCGGTCTTCAGCGCCGCCACGGCGGAGGCCTGCTCGGGGCTCGGCTCGCCGTAGGCGCGCTCCTTCACGAGCTCGAGGTAGTCGTCGCAGAACGTCCAGAAGAACGTCTCGGCGAGCTCCAGCGCACGCGCGTGGTCGTAGGCCTCGAGCGAACGGGTGGCGCGCTCGACGACACCGGTGAGCTCGGCGAGCATGCTGCGGTCGACCGGCACGGTCACCGGGGCATCCGCTCGGCCGTCGAAGCCGAGGATGAACTTCGCCGCGTTCAGCACCTTGATGGCGAGGCGACGGCCGATCTTGACCTGCGTCGGGTTCTGCGGGTCGAAGGCCGCGTCGGTGCCGAGGCGCGAGGATGCCGCCCAATAGCGCACCGCGTCGGAGCCGTGCTGGTCGAGGAGGCCGGCCGGCGTCACGACGTTGCCCTTCGACTTCGACATCTTCTTGCGGTCGGGGTCGACGATGAAGCCCGAGATCGAGGCGTTCGCCCACGGCGCGACGCCGTGCTCGAGCTCGGCGCGGAGCGTGGTCGAGAAGAGCCAGGTGCGGATGATGTCCTGACCCTGCGGGCGCAGCGAGTACGGGAATACGAGGTCGAAGAGCTCGGGGTCGCGCTCCCAGCCGCCCGCGAGCTGCGGGGTCAGCGACGAGGTCGCCCAGGTGTCCATGACGTCGTGCTCGCCGATGAAGCCACCGGCTTCGCCGCGCTGCGACTCCTCGAAGCCGGGTGCCGCCGCGGAGGACGGGTCGACCGGCAGCATCTCGCGCGTCGCGACGATCGGCTCGTCGAACTTCGGGTCGCCGGCCGCGTCGAGCGGGTACCAGACGGGGATCGGCACGCCGAAGAAGCGCTGGCGCGAGACGAGCCAGTCGCCGGAGAGCCCGCCGACCCAGTTCTCGTACCGCACGCGCATGAAGTCGGGGTGCCAGTCGATCTCACGGCCGTGCGAGAGCAGTCGCTCGCGCAGGGCCTCGTCACGAGCGCCGTTGCGGATGTACCACTGGCGCGTCGAGACGATCTCGAGCGGCTTGTCGCCCTTCTCGAAGAACTTGACCGGGTGCGTGATCGACTTCGGGTCGGCGAGGAGGTCGCCCGAGTCGCGGAGCTGCTGCACCACGGCCTGCTTCGCCGAGAAGGTGGTCTTGCCCGCCAGCTCGGCGAACGCGGCCTTGCCGGCCTCGGAGGTGATGGCCTCGGGGGCCTCGGCGATGACGCGGCCGTCGAAGCCGATGATCGCGCGGTTCGGCAGGTCGAGCTCGCGCCACCACACGACGTCGGTGATGTCGCCGAACGTGCAGATCATGGCGATGCCGGTGCCCTTGTCCTTCTGGGCGAGGTGGTGGGCGACGACGGGCACCTCGACGCCGAACACGGGCGACGTGACGGTCGTGCCGAAGAGCGGCTGGTAGCGCTCGTCGTCGGGGTGCGCGACGAGGGCGACGCACGCGGGGATGAGCTCGGGCCGGCTCGTCTCGATCTCGATGATGCCGCCGTCGGGGCGGTGGAACGAGACGCGGTGGTAGTGGCCCGGCTGCTCGCGGTCCTCGAGTTCGGCCTGCGCGACCGCGGTGCGGAAGGTGACGTCCCAGAGGGTCGGCGCGAGCGCCTGGTATGCCTCGCCCCGCTCGACGTTGCGTACGAAGGCGAGCTGCGAGGCGAAGAGCGACTCGTCGCCGATCGTGCGGTACGTCTGGGTCCAGTCGACCGAGAGGCCGAGCTGGCGCCAGAGCGCCTCGAACTGCTGCTCGTCTTCGACGGTCAGCCGCTCGCACAGCTCGATGAAGTTGCGGCGACTGATCGGCACCTGGTCGGCGGCCTTCGTCGACTTGCCGTCGCCGCCCTCGAACGGCGGCACGAAGCCGTCGATGTAGGCGAGGGTCGGGTCGCAGCGCACGCCGTAGTAGTTCTGCACCCGGCGCTCGGTGGGCAGGCCGTTGTCGTCCCAGCCCATCGGGTAGAAGACGCTCTTGCCGCGCATGCGCTGGAATCGGGCGACGACGTCGGTGTGCGTGTACGAGAAGACGTGGCCGATGTGCAGCGAACCGGAGGCGGTCGGCGGCGGGGTGTCGATCGAGTAGATGCACTCGCGCGTCGCCGACTTCCGGTCGAACCGGTAGGTGCCCTCGCGCTCCCAGGCGCCTCCCCAAACCGATTCGAGGCCTTCGAGAGCGGGCTTGTCGGGAATGCGCGCGGTGTCGGTCATGATGCTCCGGTTCGATATCGGCGGCACCGTGTCGGTGGTGAGGTGCCTGAATGTGCGACGATCCAGCCTACCGGAGGCGAGCACGAACGCCGCGGCACCCGCCCGTCGAGCG
>NZ_JBHURI010000135.1:0-6211 GCF_042673425.1 Agromyces sp. NPDC056965
GGGCTCCGGCGGCGGCCAGCGCCTCGCGACCGAGCTCGACCACCCGACGTGAGAGCCGCGGATGCCCCGGATGGGCCTTCACGACGACCGGGCAGCCCGCGGCGAGCGCCGACGCGGTGTCGTTGCCGAGCACCGAGAACGCGAACGGGAAGTTCGAGGCGGCGAAGACCGCGACGACCCCGATCGGGCGCAGCATGCGCCGCAGGTCGGGCCGCGGCGGCGCGAGTGCCGCGTCGGGCGAGTCGAGTGTCGCCTCGACGTACGAGCCCTCGAGGGCGACTCCGGCGAAGAAGCGCAGCTGCGTCGCGGTGCGCGTGACCTCGCCGGTGAGGCGCGCCGGGCTGAGGTGCGTCTCGGCGGCGGCGAGGGCGACGAGCTCGTCGCGGTGGGCTTCGAGCGCCTCGGCGAGCGCGACGAGCCACCGGGCCCGGTCGGCGCGCGACGAACGCCCGAAGCCGGATGCCGCGGCGAGCCGCACCGCGACGTCGACCTCCGCCCCGGGATCCGTGACGATCGCGTCGGCGTCATCGCGACGCCGCTCGTCGCGCGGCGCGATGCCCGCGGCATCCGCGATTCGGTTCGTCTCACCCATGTCGTCCTCCAGATGGTGTGGGGTTCAGAACGCGTTCAGCCCGGTGAGCTCGCGCCCCAGGATCAGCTGGTGGATCTCGTCGGTGCCCTCGTAGGTGCGCACCGACTCGAGGTTCGCGGCGTGCCGCATGACCGGCCACGCGTTCGTGATGCCGTCGCCGGCGAGGATCGCCCGTGCCTCGTGCGCGATCGCGAGCGCCTCGCGCACGCTGTTGAGCTTGCCGACCGAGATCTGCGCGGGCGTGAGTGCGCCGCGCTCCTTCAGCCGCCCGAGGTGCAGCGCGAGGAGGATCCCCTTCTCGACCTCGAGGAACATGTCGGCGAGCTTCGCCTGGATGAGCTGGTTCGCACCGATCGGCTTGCCGAACACCTCCCGCGAGGTCGAGCGCTCGATCGCGGCCTCGAGGCACGAGCGGGCGGCCCCCATCGCGCCCCACACGATGCCGTAGCGCGCCTCGTTCAGGCACCCGAACGGACCGGAGAGTCCCTTCGCGCCGGGCAGGATCGCGTCGGCGCCGACGCGCACGCCGTCGAGTTCGATGTCGCACTGCACCGAGGCGCGCATCGAGAGCTTGCCGTCGATGGGCGTCGCCGTGAAGCCCGGCGTCGAGGTCGGCACGAGGAACCCGCGCACCGCACGACCGCCCTCGCCGCCCGCGAACGACGGGTCGTCGACCTTCGCCCAGACCACGGCGACGTCGGCGAGCGAGGCGAGGCCGATCCACCGCTTCGCGCCGTCGATCACCCAGTCGTCGCCGTCGCGGCGCGCGGTCGTCGTCATGCCGGCCGGGTCCGAGCCGCCCTGGGGCTCGGTGAGGGCGAAGCATCCGACGAGGTCGCCGGCCGCCATGCCCGGCAGCCACTGCTGCTTCTGCTCCTCGGAGCCGTACTTGTGGATCGCGCTCATGGCGAGCGAGCCCTGCACCGAGACGAAGGTGCGCCAGCCGCTGTCGGCGGCCTCGAGCTCGAGGCACACGAGGCCGTACGAGACGGCGCCGGCACCGGCGCATCCGTAGCCCTGCAGGTGCATGCCGAGGAAGCCCAGGTCGCCGAGCTCCTTCACGAACTCGCGGCGGAACTGCTTAGCCTCGAAGTCCTCCTCGATGACCGGCAGCAGCCGGTCCTGCGCGAAGGCGCGGGCCTTCAGCTGCCACTCGCGCTCCTCGGAGCTGAGCAGGGCGTCGAGGTCGAACACGGCGTCGATCGTGGGGGCGGTGGTCATCGGTGCGGTCCTTTCGCGGGGGTCTGGTGCCAGTCGGCGCCGGCGTGCTCGCCGAGCGCCGGCGGCGGAGTGCGGTACGCGGCGGGGCTCGCCGAGAGGCCGATCGGGTTCGCGACCGTGCGGCTCGTTAACGCACCGGCGTCGATCTCGGCGACGGGTTCGAGGCCGAGCGCCTCGCCGAACGCGATCGCCTCGGCGACGTCGTTCACGAGGCCGGCCGGCACGCCCGCCGCGCTCAGCGCGTCGACCCAGTGCGCAGCGGATGCCGCGGCGAGCCGCTCCTCGATCGCCGCCGTGAGCTCGCTGCGATGCGCGACGCGGTCGACGTTGCCCGCGAACCGCTCGTCGCCCGCGAGCCCCGGATCCCCGAGCACCGCGGCGAGCGCCCGGAACTGCTTGTCGTTGCCGACGGCGATCACGAGCTCGCGGTCGGCCGCATGGAAGACGGCATAGGGCGCGATGCTCGGGTGCGCGTTGCCGAGGCGTCGCGGCGGGCTTCCGGTGGCGAGCGTCGACGCGGCCTGGTTCGTGAGCGCCGAGAGCAGCCCCTGCAGGAGGTTCACCTCGACGCGCTGGCCGAGGCCCGTGCGGTCCCGCTCGCGGAGCGCGAGCAGTATGCCGGCGACGGCGTTCTGCCCGGTGAGCACGTCGACGAGCGCGACGCCGGCCTTCGCGGGCTCGCCGTCGGCGGCGCCGGTGATCGACATGAGCCCGCCGACCGCCTGCACGAGCAGGTCGTACCCGGCGAGCGCCGCGCCCTCCCCCGTGCCGAAGCCCGTGATCGAGCAGTAGACGACGCCCGGGTTCGCCGCGCGCACCTCGTCGTAGGCGAGCCCGAAACGGTCCATGACGCCCGGGCGGAAGTTCTCGATGACGACATCGGCCGAGGCCGCGAGCCGGCGCGCCTCGGCGAGTCCTGCGGGGTCCGTCAGGTCGAGGGCGACCGAGCGCTTGTTGCGGTTGACGCTGCCGAAGTAGGTCGCCTGTCCGCTCGCGTCGACGGGCGGGCGCCAGTGACGGGTGTCGTCGCCGGCCGGGGATTCGATCTTCACGACGTCGGCGCCGAAGTCGGCGAGCATCATCGTGGCGTAGGGGCCGGCGAGCACTCGCGAGAAGTCGGCGACGCGCACGCCCGAGAGCACCATCGGGAACGCTCCGTCGCTCGGCTCGTCATCGGCCCGTCGCTCGTGCATCCCATCCGCCTTCGCATGTCGGCGACCCTGCGGTCGCCCAATCATCCTATATCGCTTCTTTTCTGGACGGCTCGCCCCGCCCGCGCCCCGCCACAACGGCCCTCGGCGCCCGTTCGAGGATCGTCCCAGCTCCTCCTGACAAGTGGTGGTGAGATTCCGGGCGAGTCGCTCGACTAGCCTGAACGCATGGAGTCGAGGGTCGGACCGGGCGCGCGCGAAGCCGTGTTCGCCCAGCTCGCCGACACGGGCCGCGCCGAGCAGGTCGCGCAGCGCCTCACCGACGGCATCGTGCTCGGAGTGCTCGGCGCCGGCGAGCGCCTGCCGAGCGAGCCCGAACTCGCCCGCCGCTTCGGCGTCGCACTCATCACCGTGCGCGAGGGCCTCGGCATCCTCCGCGAGGCCGGGCTCGTCGAAACCAGACGCGGCCGCGAGGGCGGCAGCTTCGTCGTCGCCGACGACGCCGACCACCGTTCACTCATCACGGCGCGCCTGCGCGGACTCGCCCAGGTCGAGCTCAGCGACATGGCGGTCTACTTCGGCGCGATCCTCGCCGGGGTCGCCGAACGCGCAGCCGAGCGGGCGTCCGCCGGCGACGCCGCACGCCTCGCAGCATGGCTCACCGCGGCCGACTTCGGCACCGCGGCGTCCGCTCGCACGAATCAGGGCGGCTTCTTCCTCGAGGTCGCCGTGCTCAGCCAGTCGGCGCGCCTCGTGCGCGAGCAGATCCGGCTGCAGGCCGAGTTCGGCCCGCTCCTGCTGCTCGGCCTCGACGACGAGGCGCAGCGAGCGGATGCCGCGGCGCTCGACCGCCGCATCGTCGGCGCCGTCGCCGCCCACCGCCCGGCGGAGGCGCGCGAGTCCGCGGGCGACCTCGTGCGCGGCCTCTCGGTGCCGCTCCTCGCGGCCAAGGCGAGGATCGAACGGGGAGGTGCGCTCGATGAGCCGGTCAGCGCATGACGTCGCCGGCTCGGTCGGCACGGTGTTCGCGAGCGTCTTCGATCAGCTCGCCGCCTGGCGCGCCCCGGTCGAGCAGCTCATCGACGGCGCGCCAGAGGTGCGGCCCGCGGCGCTCGACTCCGTCGTCGCCGAGCTCGTGCTGCCCCGGCTCACCGAGCCCGACCCGCTGCTCGTCGGCGCCGGGTTCATCGCCGACGGCGAGATCGTGCGCGGGCGCGACGTGCACTTCGCATGGTGGCTCGGGCCGCTCGACGCGAACCCCGTGCTCGGCTCGACGACCGAGCCGACCCGGCTCGACCTGACGACCCGCGGCTACACCGAGTACCTCCGCGACTTCCGCGCCCTCGAGTGGTACCGCATCCCGGCCACGACCCGGCACGCGCATGTGACCGGCCCCTACGTCGACCACCTCTGCACCTGCGACTACATCCTGACGATGACGATGCCCGTGCACGCGGCGGCCTCCCCCGACGGCGGCGCCGCATCGGGCGGCACCCGCATGGTCGGCGTCATCGGCGCCGACGTCTCGGTGCGCCGACTGGAGCACGAGCTGCTCACCGCCTTCCTCGAGGTGCCGAGTCCGCTCGCGCTCGTGAACGACGAGGGCCGCGTCGTGCTCTCCACCGAGCCGACGCTGCAGGTCGGACAGCTCACCGACCCCGACGGGCCCGGCGAGCCGTGCCCGGGCACGCCGCTCCGGGTGCTCGTCGAGCCTGCGGCATCCGGGTCGAACTGAATCATCCGCTGATATATCTTTGAAGTCGAGCGTATGCACGGCGGCAGACGAACTCTGGCGCGTGTGCAGTGTCTGCACCCGAGAAGGAGAACCCCATGAGCTATGCCGTGATCAATCCCGCCACCGGCGAGACGGTCGAATCCTACGAGACGATCACCGACGAGGCGCTGCAGGCGGCCATCGCCAAGGCGAGCGAGACGCACCGCAACTGGTCGAGGAACACCACCGTCGCCGAGCGCGCCGCCCTCATCCGCCGCGTGGGCGAACTGCACGCCGAGCGCGCACAGGAGCTCGGCGAGATCATCGTCCGAGAGATGGGCAAGCCCATCGAGCAGGCCGTCGGCGAGGCCGAGTTCGCCGCCGCGATCTACGAGTACTACGCCGACAACGCCGAATCGCTGCTCGCCGACGAGCAGATCGACCTGCTCGCGGGCGAGGGCTCGGCCCTCATCCGCCGCTCGTCTCTCGGCCCGCTGCTCGGCATCATGCCGTGGAACTTCCCGTACTACCAGGTCGCGCGCTTCGCCGGCCCGAACCTCATCATCGGCAACACGATCCTGCTCAAGCACGCCGAGCAGTGCCCCGAGTCCGCCGCCGCGATGGAGCGGATCTTCCTCGACGCCGGGTTCCCCGAGGGCGCGTACATCAACATCTACGCCTCGCACGCCCAGATCGAGACCGTCATCGCCGACCCGCGCGTGCAGGGCGTCTCGCTCACGGGCTCCGAGCGTGCCGGCGCCGCGATCGCCGAGATCGCCGGCCGCCACCTGAAGAAGGTCGTGCTCGAGCTCGGCGGCTCCGACCCGTTCATCCTGCTCTCGACCGACGACCTCGACGCCGCAGTCGGCGCCGCCGTCTTCGCCCGCGTCGACAACAACGGCCAGGCCTGCAACGCGGCCAAGCGCTTCATCGTCGTCGAAGACCTCTACGAGCCCTTCCTCGAGAAGTTCACCGCCGCGATGAGCGAGGTCGTCGAGGGCGACCCGGCCCAGGCCGGCACCGCACTCGGCCCGCTCTCGTCGGCCAAGGCCGCCGACGGCCTCGCCGAGCAGGTCGAGCGCGCCGTCGCACAGGGCGCCACGCTCCACCACGGCGGCAAGCGCGACGGCAACTACTACTCGGCGACGATCCTCACCGACGTGCAGCCCGGCTCCGACGCGTTCCACGAGGAGTTCTTCGGCCCGGTCGCGCAGGTCTTCAAGGTCGCCGACGAGGACGCGGCGGTCGACCTCGCGAACAACACCCCGTTCGGCCTCGGCTCCTACGTCTTCACGACCGACTCGGAGCAGGCGCTCCGCGTCGCCGACAAGATCGAGGCCGGCATGGTCTTCGTGAACGTGGTCGGCGCCGACGGCGCCGAGCTGCCCTTCGGCGGCGTCAAGCGCTCCGGCTCCGGCCGCGAGCTCGGCCGCTTCGGCGCCGACGAGTTCGTGAACAAGAAGATGATCCGCATCGGCTGATCGCCGCGAGCGCGGGAACGCGCGATCGGATGCCCCGGGGCCCTGCCCCGGG
>NZ_JBHURI010000136.1:0-6075 GCF_042673425.1 Agromyces sp. NPDC056965
CCGCAGCAGTACGCTGCGGCATCCGCCCTCGTCGTTCGTGCGCGAGGCGCCGTGACCCGAGACGGCCTTCAGCGCACCTCGACCTGGCTGCCCGACTTCACGTCGAGGCTCACCGAGACGTACGACGGCAGCTCGCCGGCGAGATCGTCGCGGTACGTCTCGAGCGGCGGCAGCTCACCGCCGGGGCTCTCGACGCCGACCGTGGCCTGCAGCCCGTTCCAGCTGACACCCGTGACGGAGGCGCCCTTCGTGCCGTCGAGCCAGTCGCCCGTGACGGAGTGCAGGGTCACGGTCCACGAGGCGACGAACGCGATGACGAGCGAGTTCACGACGAGCGGGATCGCGACCACCGCGGTGAGCACGCCGACGATCGTGTAGGCGCGCCGACGGTTCGCATCGACGACGGCCTCGGGGTCGCGCGGGTAGCCGGCGAGCGTGAAGACGAGGGATCCGGCGATGATGAGCGCCACGACGTTCGAGAGGAACAGCATCGACGCGCCGAACGCCGCGTCGAACTGGCCCTGGCCGAGGCTCACGCCGACCACGCCGAGCGGCGGCACGAGCGAGATCGAGATCGCGACGCCCGGCAGGATGTTGCTGAGGTCGCGCCGGCACATCGCGAACGCCCCCGCAAGACCGGTCGCGAATGCGGCGAGGAGGTCCATGAGGGTCGGTGCCGTGCGGCTCGTGACCTGCGGGTTCGTCGTGAGCTGCTGGGGGTCGGGCACCGTGTACGAGAGCAGCATGCCGAGGATGACGACGGCCACGATGCCGCCGCCGAGCCACAGTACTGACCGGCCGACGAGTGAGGCCCGGCCGGTCACGATGCCTGCGGCGATGCCGAGGATCGGCGTCGACAGCGGGGCGATGATCATCGCCCCGATGACGGTCGCCGTGGAGTCGCCGATGATGCCAGCGATCGCGATGATCGCGGAGAGCAGCAGCATGATCGCGAACCCGGTGCGCTTGGCGCGCACGTCGCCGTGATCGAGGTCGAGCTGGTCGAGCAGCTCGACCGCCGGGTTCCGCCGGTTCGCCGGAATGAGCATGCCCGCCACTGACGACATGCGCTGATGATCTCAGTCGAACCGGGCGGATGCCGCGGCGCAACGCCGGAGCGCCCGCGCCGCGGCATCCGATCACATGTTGATCATGTGCCCCGCGAGGCCGTGGAACCCCTCCTGCAGCGCCTCCGACAGGGTCGGGTGGGTGTGCACGTTGCGGGCGAGCTCGAGGGCGCCGAGGTCCCACTTCTGGGCGAGGGTCAGCTCGGGCAGCAGTTCGGAGACGTCGGGGCCGATGAGGTGGCCGCCGAGGAGCTCGAGGTGCTTCGCGTCGGCGACGAGCTTGACGAAGCCGATGGGCTCGCCGAGCCCGTTCGCCTTGCCGTTGGCGCTGAAGGGGAACTTCGAGACGACCACGTCGTAGCCCTCGTCGCGCGCCTGCTGCTCGGTCAGCCCGAAGCTCGCGACCTGCGGCGAGCAGAACGTGGCGCGCGGCATCATGCGGTAGTCGCCGAGTTCCATCGTCTCGGCGTCGCCGATCGTCTCGGCTGCGACGACGCCCTGCGCCTCGGCCACGTGCGCGAGCATGAGCTTCGCGGTGACGTCGCCGATGGCGTAGATGTGCGGCACGTTCGTGCGCATGCGCTCGTCGATGCCGATCGCGCCCCGTTCGGTGAGCTGCACGCCGGCCGCCTCGAGCCCGAAGCCCTCGACGTTCGGCGCGAAGCCCACGGCCATGAGCACCTTGTCGACCTCGAGGCTGCCCGCGTCGCCGTTCGACGCCGTGTACGAGACGGTGACCGACGACCCGTTGTCGACGACGGTCTCGACCTTCGTCGAGGCGAGGATCGGCACCCCGAGGTTGCGGTACTGGCGCGTGATCTCCTTCGAGACCTCGACGTCTTCGTTCGGCAGCGCCCGGTCGAGGAACTCGATGACCGTGACGTCGACGCCGTAGTTCTTCAGCACGTAGGCGAACTCCATGCCGATCGCGCCGGCGCCGACGATCGCGATCGATCGGGGCAGGTCGCGCGTGAGGATCTGCGACTCGTAGGTCACGACGTTCTGCGAGAGCGCGACGCCGGGCAGCAGGCGCACACGCGAACCGGTCGCGATGATCGCGTTCGCGAAGGTGAGCTGCTCGGTCGTGCCGTCGGCCTTCGCGACGTCGATCGCGTTCGGTCCGGTGAACGACCCGCGCCCGTCGAACTCGGTGATGCCGTTCTTCTTCATGAGGAAGTGCACGCCCTTGACGTGCTTCTCCGACACCTGGCGGCTGCGGTCGAAGGCGACGCCGAAGTCGAAGTGCACGTCACCCGTGATGCCGAAGGTCGCGGCCTGGTCGTGGAAGATGTGGGCGAGCTCTGCGTTGCGCAGCAGTGCCTTCGACGGGATGCACCCGACGTTGAGGCAGACGCCGCCCCAGTATCTCTCCTCGATCACGGCGACGCTGAGACCGAGTTGGGCGGCGCGCACGGCGGCGACGTAGCCGCCGGGACCGGCGCCGAGGACGACGACATCGAAATGGCTGGTCATGCGTTCCAGCCTATGGTCGCGGCGGTGCCGACGCACCGGGGAATCCGCAGCGGTCGGCCGGCGGCGCCGCGATGCCGGGTCGGTCGACGGATGCCGCGACTGCCGAGCTTCGGCGGATTCCGGACATGCACCCTCGCACCCGTGTCGGGCGGTCGGTGGCCGGGCGTACGCTCGACCGGTGAGCACCAGCACCACTCCGAGCGCCCCGGTCGGCACGGCCGCCGCGGCATCCGCGCCGTCGCAGCCGAACCGGCTGTCGACCTGGCTGCAGTTCCTCGGCATGGGCGTGGTCTGGGGTGCCAGCTTCCTCTTCATGAAGGTCGCGCTCGAGGGGGTCGGCTTCACCCAGGTCGCGTGGTCGCGGCTCGTGCTCGGCGGCCTCACCCTCGGTGTCATCGTGCTCGTCATGCGGCCGCGCATCGCGTCGCCGACGGGGGAGCGGGGGCCGGTGCTGCCGCGGCAGCCGATCGTCTGGCTGCACTTCGCGGTCATCGCGATCAGCGGATGCGTCGTGCCCCACATGCTCTTCGCCTGGGCCGAACTCCACGTCTCGTCGAGCCTCGCGTCGATCTACAACGCCGTCACCCCCATCACGACGGCGCTCATGGCGACCCTCGCGTTCCGCGTCGAGAAGCTCGCCGCGGCCCAGTGGGCCGGCGTGATCGTCGGCATCGCGGGCGTCGTCGTCATCATCGGCCCGTGGCAGTACGCCGCGCTCACCGGGAGCCTCCTCGGCCAGCTCGCGTGCCTCGGCGCGGCCGTCTGCTACGGCTTCACGTTCGGGTACACGCGCAAGTTCCTGAGCACCCGGCCGATCGCACCGGCGACGTTCGCCTTCCTGAACATCGGCATCGCGGGTGCCATCATGCTCGTGCTCACGCCCGTGATCGCGTGGCAGCCGGTCGAGCTCGATCTCGCGATCGTCGGCTCGCTCCTCGCCCTCGGCGTGCTCGGCACCGGCCTCGCCTACATCTGGAACATCAACGTGCTGCGCGCGTGGGGCCCGACGAACGCCTCGACCGTCACGTACGTCACGCCGGTGGTCGGCGTCGCGCTCGGGGTGCTGCTCCTCGGCGAGCGCTTCTCGTGGCACGAGCCGATCGGCGCGGTGCTCGTGCTCCTCGGCATCCTGCTCGCCCAGGGCCGCCTGCGCCTGCCGCGCCGCGCGCCCGCCGCTGCCGTCTGACGCGGAACCCGCGCCCCGCGGCATCCGTCCGACCCGCGGCATCCGCGCGCCCGCCGGACCGCCGTCGGCGTCCGTCGCCCACGCGCCCGACGCATGGGACCACTCGTGTCGCACGGGACACGCGATGTCCGGGGTCCCGTGCGACACGAGTGATCCTGACCGAACCGGAATTCGGGGTTGACAGTCGCACGCGTACATGGTTGGTTAGTTACACAAGTAATGAACCAACCAAGGTTCTTGCGGCAGTACACGGCACAGAGTTGGGCGGGCATGGACGAATCGCGTCCGATCTTCATCCAGATCGCAGAACAGATCGAGAACGACATCATCGAGGGCAGCCTGCCGGAAGGCGGCCAGATCCCCTCGACGAACGAGTTCGCCGCGTTCCTGCGTGTCAATCCGGCCACAGCACTGAAAGGGGTGACCCGCCTTGTCGACGACGGCATCGTGGAGAAGCGAAGGGGCATCGGCATGTTCGTGACGACCGGCGCCCGTGATCGGCTCGTCGAACGCCGGCGGGCGGGCTTCGCCACCGAATACCTCAGACCACTCATCATCGAGGCCGAGAAGCTCGGCATCGGCATCGACGAACTCGCGGGCATGCTCCGCGCGGAAAGGATCGAATCATGACCCGCACAGTGGTGCACGCCACCGGGCTCACGAAGCGCTACGGCTCGTTCACGGCCGTCGACGCGGTCGACTTCACGCTCGAGGAGAACCGCATCTACGGTCTCCTCGGCCGGAACGGCGCGGGCAAGACGACGATCATGCAGCTGCTCACCGGCCAACTGTTCCCCGATGCGGGCTCGCTCGACGTCTTCGGCCGCGAGCCGGCCGAGCACGCCGACGTGCTGCGTCGGATGTGCTTCATCGCCGAGTCGCAGCGCTACCCCGACAGCTTCAAGGCCGCGCACGTCTTCAAGGCGGCGCCGTGGTTCTTCGAGAACTGGGATGCCGCGTTCGCCGAGCAGCTCATCGCCGACTTCCGCCTGCCGCTGAACCGCTACATCAAGAAGCTCTCGCGTGGCCAGCTCTCGGCCGTCGGCGTCATCGTCGGCCTCGCGAGCCGTGCACCGCTCACCTTCTTCGACGAGCCCTACCTGGGTCTCGACGCGGTCGCCCGCCACATCTTCTACGACCGCCTGCTCGAGGACTACGCGGAGCACCCGCGCACCATCGTGCTCTCGACGCACCTGATCGACGAGGTCGCGAACCTCCTGGAGCACGTCATCCTGATCGACCAGGGGCGCATCCTCTTCGATCGCGATGCCGACGAGCTGCGCGGCTCGGCGACGACCGTCGCCGGACCGCGGGCCGCGGTCGAGTCGTTCGTGGCCGATCGGCCCGTCATCGGTCGTGAAGGACTCGGCGGACTGGCATCCGCCACCATCGACGGCCGCCTCGACCAGGCCGACCGCATCACGGCTGCCGAGCTCGGGCTCGAACTCGCGCCCGTCTCGCTCCAGCAGCTCATCATCCACATGACCGGCACCGACCTGAGTGCCGACTCGACCGACCGGGAGGTCGCAGCATGAGCGCCGTCATCGATCAGCCGATCGTGCGCACCGAAGCCCGCTCGCGGGCCCATGAGATCTGGCGCATCGTGCGCCTGCACGCCATCAACCCCTCGGTGTTCTTCGGGATCCCGTGGATCATCCTCGGGTCCGCCTGGGCGGTCATGATGATCGTCGGGCTCATCATCACGGGTGCGGGCGGGCCGACCGAGGACATGGCCAAGGGCATGCGGTACAGCTGGGCGGTGCTCTCGCCCCAGTGGTACCTCGTCGTCGTCGGCGTGCAGGCGATCGGCCTGACGTTCTCGTTCGCGCTGGGCTTCGGCACCACGCGACGCGACTTCTGGCTCGGGACGAGCGCCATGTTCGGCATCGTCTCCTTCCTGAACGCCGTCGCCATCGCCACGCTCGTGCAGATCGAGAAGGCGACGAACGGCTGGGGCATCGGCATCGCCATGTTCGACTCGCTCTGGTACGGGCAGGAGGGGTGGCTCACCGACTTCTACTCGACCTTGGCGATGCAGCTGCTCGTGCTGTTCATCGGCGCCAGTGTCACGACGGTGTACATGCGCTGGCGTATGCGGGGCATGATGATCGTGACGTTCAGCGCGATCGCCCTGTTCCTGGCCTTCATCGCGATCTTCACGTTCAGCGGCAGCTGGATGGCCCTCTTCGAGTGGTTCGGCAGCATCGGCGTCGTGGGCGGCTTCAGCATCGTGCTGGCGCTGGCGGTGGTCTGCGCCATCGGGGGCTACCTCGTGATCCGGCGGGCCACGCCCCGCTGATCGGAACGGGTTCTGCAAGCCGCGGCGCGGCATCCGAGGGGGTCGGATGC
>NZ_JBHURI010000137.1:0-5979 GCF_042673425.1 Agromyces sp. NPDC056965
GCGCGGGGGGGGCGCCCCCCGTCCTGCCGCCCCCCCCACTCCCACGTATCCACGGTGTTCGCCTGATCGGCGTAGCATCATGGAGTCGAACTCGCACAACGGTGAGGTTTCTTTCAACATGTCCACATTCGCAGAACGCAGGGCCTGATCCATGGCCGGCTATATCCTGCGCCGACTGCTGCAGGCGATCCCTGTCCTGCTCGGCACCACATTCCTGATCTATTTCATGGTCTTCGCCATGCCCGGCGATCCGATCGTCGCGCTGTTCGGCGACAAGACCCCGCCCCCTCAGGTCATCGAAGCCCTGCGCGAGCGGTACCACCTGGACCAGCCGTTCATCGTCCAGTACTTCATCTTCCTCGGCAACATCTTCAGGGGTGACCTCGGCGTCTCGTTCTCGGGTCAGCCGGTCTCCGAGATCCTGATGGCCACCTTCCCGGTGACGCTGCGCCTCGCTGCGATGGCGGTCTTCTTCGAAATGGTGGCCGGCATCTCGATCGGCCTCATCTCGGGCCTCCGCAAGGGCGGCATCTTCGACGCCAGCGCGCTCGTCGTGAGCCTCATCCTCATCTCGCTGCCGATCTTCGTGCTGGCGTTCGTGATGCAGTGGTTCTTCGGCATCTATCTGGGGTGGTTCAGAACCACGGTCGGGCCAGGGGCTCCAACGCAAGACCTGATATTGCCGGCCATCGTGCTGGCCACCATCAGCTTCGCCCAGATCGTTCGACTGACACGGGCGTCGGTCATCGACACTGACGGACAGGACTTCGTTCGCACCGCCGCGAGCAAGGGCCTCTCCCGTGGGCGCATCGTCCCCGTGCACATCCTGCGCAACTCGCTCATCCCCGTCGTCACCTACCTCGCCGTCGACTTCGGCACGCTGATGGTCGGTGCCACCGTGACCGAGGGCATCTTCAACGTGCCCGGTGTCGGCCGCACGCTCTACCAGGCGATCATCCGAGGTGAGGGGCCGACCGTCGTCTCCTTCGTGACGATCATGGTGCTGATCTACCTCGTGGTGAACCTGCTGGTCGATCTCCTGTACGCCGTTCTCGACCCGAGGATCCGTTATGCCAAGTAACACCAGACCAGACCAGCAGCACTACGTCGCTCCGCTGGAAGAGACGCCGCTCGTCGCCATCGACTCGGTCAAGGCCGAGGGCAAGCCCTCGAACCTCTGGACCGACGCGTGGAACGACGTGCGCAAGCGCCCGATGTTCTGGATCTCCTCCGTGCTGATCCTCCTCGTCGTGGTCGTCGCCCTGTTCCCCGGGCTGTTCACGCAGACGCCGCCGAACAACGGCTGCCTCCTCGCGAACAGCAACGCGGGTCCGACCGAGGGCCACCCGCTCGGCTTCACGAAGCAGGGCTGCGACATCTACTCGCGCATCATCCACGGCACGTCGACGTCGCTGGCCGTCGGCCTCATCGTCACGTTCCTCGTGGCGCTGCTCGGCATCGTCTTCGGCGCGTTCGCGGGCTTCTACGGCGGATGGCTCGACTCGGTGCTCTCGCGCCTGGGCGACATCTTCTTCTCGATCCCCTACATCCTCGCCGCCGTCGTCATCATGTCGGTGCTCTCGGCCTACCGGAACGTGTGGGTGATCTCGCTCGCGATCGGATTGTTCGCGTGGCCCGCGACGGCTCGTGTGCTCCGCGCCGAGATCCTGCGGGTGAAGAACGCCGACTTCGTCATGGCCTCCACGGCGCTCGGCGTCTCGCGGTTCCGCATCCTCGTGCGCCACGTGCTGCCGAACTCGATCGCACCGGTCATCGTCATCACGACCATCTCGCTCGCCTCGGCGATCGTCGCGGAGGCGACCCTGTCGTTCCTCGGCGTCGGGTTGCCGACCGACATCATGTCGTGGGGCAACGACATCAGCCAGGCGCAGACCTCGCTGCGTACCGCGCCCCAGACGCTGATCCTGCCCTCGATCGCACTGTCGGTCACCGTGCTGAGCTTCATCATGCTCGGCGAGGTCGTGCGCGACGCGCTCGACCCGAAGGCGAGGGCGCAGCGATGAGCGAGACTTCGAACGGATCGAACGTGCAATCAGAACGCGCCACCGGCGCCGAACGCCCGCTGCTCGAGATCAAGGATCTCCAGGTCGGCTTCAACACCCAGGACGGCCTCGTCAAGGCCGTCGACGGGGTCAACATCACCCTCTACCGCGGGCAGAGCCTCGCGATCGTGGGGGAGTCGGGCTCTGGCAAGTCGACGACCGCGCACGCGATCATCAACCTGCTTCCGGGCACGGGCCACGTCTCGGGGGGCCAGATCCTCCTCGACGGTCAAGACCTCACGAAGGCGTCCAAGAAGGACATGGAGGGCGTTCGCGGCCGCAAGATCGGCTTCGTCCCCCAGGACCCGATGTCGAACCTGAACCCCGTGTGGTCGATCGGCTTCCAGGTCGAGGAGGCCATCAAGGCCAACGGCATCGCCACGGGCCGCAAAGAGGTCAAGGCGCGCGCCGTCGAGGTGCTGAAGCAGGCGGGGCTCGGCGACGCCGACCGTCGCATGCGTCAGTTCCCGCACCAGTTCTCGGGCGGCATGCGTCAGCGCGTGCTCATCGGCATGGGCCTCGCGGCGAACCCGCAGCTGCTCATCGCCGACGAGCCGACGTCGGCGCTCGACGTCACCGTGCAGCGCGTCATCCTCGACCACCTCGAGTCGCTGACCCGCGAACTCGGCACGACCCTGCTGTTCATCACGCACGACCTCGGCCTCGCCGCAGAGCGTGCCGAGCAGCTCGTGGTCATGTACAAGGGCCGTGTCGTGGAGTCGGGCCCGTCGGTCGAGATCCTGCAGAACCCGCAGCACCCGTACACGCAGCGACTCGTCGCCGCGGCACCGAGCCTCGCCTCGCGCCGCATCCAGGCAACGGGTTCGATCTCGGCGGCCGAGTCGTCCATGGCCGAGGGCGCAGCGACCGCGGCGGGCGACTCGATCGACCTGATCGCGACCGCCGAGGCACGTGCCGAGGCACTCGCCGCAGCTCCTGCAGCGGCGCCCGCGATCGTCGTCGAAGACCTCACCAAGGTCTTCAAGATCCGCGGCTCCGGCGACTTCACCGCCGTCGACAAGGTCTCGTTCGAGATTCCCAAGGGCACCACCATGGCGCTCGTCGGCGAGTCGGGCTCGGGCAAGTCGACCGTCGCGAAGATGCTGCTGAAGCTCGAAGACGCGACGAGCGGCAAGATCGTCGTCGGCGGCAAGGACCTCGCGAGCGTGACCGGCAAGGAGCTCTTCAACCTCCGCAGCCGCATGCAGCCGGTCTTCCAGGACCCGTACGGTTCGCTGAACCCGCTTCGGAACATCGGCAACACCATCGCCGAGCCGCTGTTCACGCACAAGGTCGGCACCAGTGCCACGCGCCGTGAGCGGGTCTACGAGCTGCTCGACCAGGTGTCGCTGCCGCGCACGCTCATCAGCCGCTACCCGAACGAACTCTCGGGCGGCCAGCGTCAGCGCATCGCGATCGCGCGTGCGCTCGCGCTGAAGCCCGAGATCGTCGTGCTCGACGAGGCCGTTTCGGCGCTCGACGTGCTCGTGCAGGCTCAGATCCTGCGCCTGCTCGCCGACCTGCAGGCCGAACTCGGACTCACGTACCTCTTCATCACGCACGACCTCGCGGTCGTGCGTGTCATCGCCGACCACGTCTGCGTGATGCAGAAGGGTCGTATCGTCGAGGCGGCGACCACCGACGAGGTGTTCGACCACCCCCAGGAGCAGTACACGAAGGATCTCCTCGCGGCGATCCCGGGTGCCAGCATCGAGCTCGGCGCCTAGGCGACGAGCTCGAGACGCACAACGCGAGCGCCCGGCATCCGATCACTCGGAGGCCGGGCGCTTTCGCGTTCTCAGCTTCGCAGGGCGCGGGGCAGGGTACGCTAGAGGGGCGCACGCCGTCACTGCGGCATCCTGCGCTCCCCACAGACCTTCATCTCAGCGCTTCCACGCTGTCTCCGTGCGCTGAACTCTTGCTCGGGGGCGACGGGGGGCCGGCACCCTCGAGGACCCAACATGGCCAACGCCACCCGGAACGATCTGCGAAACGTCGCGATCGTCGCTCACGTCGACCACGGCAAGACCACGCTCGTCGACGCGATGCTCAACCAGACGAACTCCTTCGACGCGCACGCGCACGTCGAAGAGCGCGCCATGGACTCGAACGAGCTCGAGCGCGAGAAGGGCATCACGATCCTCGCCAAGAACACGGCGATCTCGTACAAGGGCAAGCACGCCGTCGACGGCCCGATCACGATCAACGTGATCGACACCCCGGGTCACGCCGACTTCGGCGGCGAGGTCGAGCGCGGCCTGTCGATGGTCGACGGCGTCGTCCTCCTCGTCGACTCGAGCGAGGGCCCGCTGCCGCAGACCCGCTTCGTGCTCCGCAAGGCGCTCGAGGCCCGCATGCCGGTGATCCTCCTCGTCAACAAGACCGACCGTCCCGACGCTCGCATCGACGAGGTCGTCGCCGAGAGCCAGGACCTCCTGCTCGGCCTCGCCTCCGACCTGGCCGACGACGTGCCCGACCTCGACCTCGACGCGATCCTCGACGTGCCGGTCGTCTACGCCTCGGGCCGCAACGGCGCAGCGAGCCACAACAAGCCCGGCAACGGCGAACTCCCCGACAACGACGACCTCGAGCCCCTCTTCGAGGCGATCCTGCAGCACATCCCGGCGCCGGTCTACGACGACGAGCACCCCCTGCAGGCCCACGTCACGAACCTCGACGCTTCGCCGTTCCTCGGTCGTCTCGCCCTGCTCCGTGTCTTCCACGGCACGATCAAGAAGGGCCAGACGGTCGCCTGGGTCAAGCACGACGGCAGCGTCCAGAACGTGCGCGTGACCGAGCTCTTCCTGACGAAGGCGCTCGATCGCTACCCGGCCGAGAGCGCCGGCCCGGGCGACATCGCCGTGGTCGCGGGCTTCGAGGACATCATGATCGGCGACACGCTCGCCGACCCCGAAGACGTGCGTCCGCTCCCGATCATCGCGGTCGACGAGCCGGCGATCTCGATGACGATCGGCACGAACACTTCGCCGCTCGTCGGCAAGGTCAAGGGCCACAAGCTCACCGCTCGCATGGTGAAGGACCGCCTCGACCGCGAGCTGGTCGGCAACGTCTCGCTCAAGGTCCTCGACATCGGCCGCCCCGACGCGTGGGAGGTGCAGGGCCGCGGCGAGCTCGCGCTCGCGATCCTCGTCGAGCAGATGCGCCGCGAGGGCTTCGAGCTCACCGTCGGCAAGCCCCAGGTGGTCACCAAGCAGATCGACGGCAAGGTGCACGAGCCGTACGAGCACCTCACGATCGACGCCCCCGAGGAGTACCTCGGTGCGATCACGCAGCTGCTCGCCGCCCGCAAGGGCCGCATGGACAACATGTCGAACCACGGCACCGGCTGGGTGCGCATGGAGTTCATCGTCCCGAGCCGCGGCCTCATCGGCTTCCGTACGGAGTTCATGACGACGACCCGCGGCACCGGCATCGCGAACGCGATCTCGCACGGGTACGACGCGTGGGCCGGCCAGATCGTGACCCGCAACAACGGCTCGATCGTCGCCGACCGCTCGGGCGTCGTGACGCCGTTCGCGATCATCGCGCTGCAGGAGCGCATGACCTTCTTCGTGAACCCGACCGAAGAGGTCTACGAGGGCATGGTCATCGGCGAGAACTCGCGCAACGACGACATGGACGTGAACATCACCAAGGAGAAGAAGCTGACGAACATGCGTCAGTCGACCTCCGACACGTTCGAGTCGATGACGCCCTCGCGCCAGCTCTCGCTCGAGGAATGCCTCGAGTTCGCCCGTGAAGACGAGTGCGTCGAGGTCACGCCGGCCGCCGTGCGCATCCGCAAGGTCGAGCTCGACGCGACGGCCCGTGCCCGCACGACGTCGCGCCTGAAGAAGCAGAACTAGCAGAAGCCGACGCAGACGAGCGGATGCCCCGGGGTCGAACGACCACGGGG
>NZ_JBHURI010000138.1:0-5909 GCF_042673425.1 Agromyces sp. NPDC056965
CCCCTGAACGACGGATGCCCCGTGGCCGATCGGCCACGGGGCATCCGCTGTGTTCGGGTCTCGGTCAGGCCTGCGGGATCGCGGCGACGACGTCGATCTCGACGAGGATGTTCGCGAGACGCGAGCCCACGGTGGTGCGCACGGGGTAGGGCTCGGTGAAGAACTCGGCGTAGGCCACGTTGTACTCGGCGAAGTCGGCGAGGTCTTCGAGGTGGGCCGTGACCTTCACGACGTCGTCGAACGACAGGTCGTACTCGGCGAGCACGGCGCCGATGTTGCGCAGCACCTGGCGGGTCTGCTCGGCGACGCCGCCCGGCACGACCTCGCCCGTCGCCGGGTCCTGCGGGCCGAAGCCGGCGGTGTAGAGGAAGCCGTTGGCGACGACGCCGTGGCTGTAGGGGCCGGCGGGCTTCGGCGCGTTCGAGAGGGTGACGGCGATCTTGGACATGGTTCCTCCTGTGGGGGTGTTCGGTCGGTGGTTCGTGGTCGGTGGAGTTCGGTTCAGCCGAGCTCGCGGGCGATGGCGGCGGCGGTCTCCCGCATCGCAGGCAGGTTCGTTCGCAGCCGGTCGAGGTCGGCGACCATCCGGATCGCCGTGACCGAGAGCGCGCCGACGATGCCGAGCGAGCTGCGGATCGGCACGGCGATGCAGTTCACGAAGGCCTCGAACTCGCGGTCGTCGGTCGCCCAGCCTCGGGAGCTCACGAGGGCGAGCTCGCGGTCGAGTCGCTCGCGCGTGGTGATGGTGAGATCGGTGTACCGCTCCCACGTGGCGCCGGCGAGCACGGCATCCCGGCCCGCGGTGTCGAGGTCGGCGAGGATCGCCTTGCCGACGGCCGAGCAGTTGGGGATGACGGCGCGGCCGATGCGGGAGTACATGCGCACGCCCGACTCGTCTTCGGCCTTGTCGACGTAGACGATCGATCGGTCCATGAGCGCTGCGAGGTGCACGGTGTTGCCCGTGCGGCGTTGCAGGCGACGCATGTGCTCGGCGCCGGCCTCTCGCAGGTCGAGCGAGTCGAGCGCCTCCTTCGACAGGGCGGCGAGCCGGGTGCCGAGCGTGTAGCGGCCGGACGCGCGCCGGCGCACCCAGCCGACCTCCTCGAGCGACTGCAGCTCGCGGAACATCGTCGATCGGTGCAGGTCGAACGCCTCCGCGAGTTCGGCGACCGTTCGGGGGTCGGCGGCGATCGCGTCGATGATGCGGGCCGCGCGCTTCACGCTCTGCGACATGTCAGGCCTCCGCTGCTTCGCCGGATCGGGATGGCTCGTGTCGCACCGGACGCCGGATGTCGTGGGTCCCGTGCGACACGAGGGGTCCTGACGTCTCGTCGACGCTGCGACGGATGCCTCGCCCGGGCGTCGCCCCGGTGAGCGCCCCGCCCGCGAGCACCGGCACGCCGGCGACGAGCACGTCGTCGATGCCGGTGCCGAGCCCGAGCGGCTCCGCGTAGCTCGCGGTCGCGCGCACGGCGTCGGGGTCGACGAGCACGAGGTCGGCGATGGATCCCTCGCGCACCGCGCCGCGGTCGCCGAGCCCGAACCGGGCCACCGCCCGCGAGGAGACGAGCGCCGCGGCATCCGCCCACCCGATCGTCGCCTGCTCGCGCACGAGCATCGCGAGGTAGCGCGAGAACGAGCCGCGCGCCCGCGGGTGCGGGTGGCGGCCGATGAAGATGCCGTCGGAGCCGCCGATCGCCGCCGGGTGCGAGAGGATCTCGGCGAGCCCGGCGTCGCTGCGCTCGTACTGCACGGCCATCACGACGTTGACCTCGAGCCGCGAGGCGACGAGCACGTCGAGGGCGAAGTCGATCGCGTCGATCGAGGCGCCCGAGTGAGCGGATGCCTCGGCCGCGCCCTGCGCGATCGTGAGGCCGTGCGCCCAGTCGAAGTCGGGGGAGGCGACGTGGGCGAGCGTGAGCATCGACGGCCACTCGGGGCCGAGGCTCGCGTAGCCCGTGATCGTCGGGAACCACTCCCGGCGGAGCCTCGAGCGCACCGCGGGGTCGGCGAGCTCGGCGACGACCTCGACCGCGGGCCGCACCGTGAGCGACGCGGGCAGGATCGGCATCGCGAGGATCGAGCAGCCGCGCGTGTACGGGTAGGCGTCGAAGGTCGCATCGACCCCGTCGCGATCGAGCTCGGCGAGGAGCTCGTGCACGAGGTGCGGCTCGGCGTGGAAGTGCGAGACGTGCACGCGTGCACCGGACGCCCGCGCGATCGCGGCCATCTCGGCGATGCCGGCCGCCGAGTTCGCCTCGTAGCCGCCGCGCATGTGCGAGACGTAGACGGCTCCGGCCGCCGCGACCGGTGCCGCGAGGGCGGCGAGCTCGTCGGTGCCGGCGAAGACGCCCGGCACGTAGTCGAGGCCCGTCGAGAGCCCGAGGGCGCCGTCGGCGAGCCCGTCGGCCACGAGCGCCCGCATGCGAGCGAGCTCGTCGGGCGAGGCGGCATCCGTCGATCGGCCCATGACGTCGAACCGCACGGTGCCCGCCGGCACGAGCACGCCCGCGTTCACGGCGGTGGCGCCGTCGTAGGCGGCGAGCAGCGATGCGATCCCGCCGCCGCGGTAGCTCGGGTGCGGTCCGTTGATCGCGGCGAAGTACTCGGCGGCGTAGTCGCCGTCGCCCGGGGCGTACGAGACGCCGTCCTGCCCGCCGATCACGGTCGTGACGCCCTGGCGCAGCAGCGCGAGCTGCACCTCGGGGTCGAAGAGCGCGCCATCGGCGTGCGAGTGGGCATCGACGAAGCCGGGCATGACGTGCCGCCCGCGCCCGTCGATGACGTGCGCGTCACCCGCGTCGAGGGTGCGCACGGGGGCGATGCGCGCGATGCGCCCGCCGTCGACGAGCACGTCGGCGGGCCCGGCGCCGACGCCCTCGGCATCGACGGTGATCACGTCTCGGATGAGGATCGTCACCGAGGGCTCCTAGAAGAACGTGCGCACGAGCGCGACCACGCGGTCGGAGCCGCCGCCCTCGACGACCGGGATGAGGCGCCACTTGTCGAATGCGGTGCACGGGTGCGAGAGGCCGAGCGACACGACCTCGCCGATCGCGAGGTCGAGCGCGCCGTCGGCGCGGAGGTAGGCGTGCTGGTCGTTGAGCGCGGTGACGGATGCCTCGGCGAGCGGCCGCTCGGCGCCGCCCGGCTGCTCGGCGACGCCGAACGGCACGGGCAGCCCCTCGTCGTAGGGGAAGTCGCGCTTGCCGCCGTCGAGCAGCGCGAGGCCGGGCTCGGGGTGCGAGACGACTCGGGCGTAGCCGCGCATCGCGGGCGTGAGCTCCTCGTCGATCGGCGAGATGCCGTGGTAGAAGCCGTCGTCGTGCAGGAGCGAGGCGCCCGAGCGGAGGATCCAGCGGGTGGCGGCGTTGCCGGGGTTCGACGCGGACTCCGCCGCGATCGCGGGGGCGAACACCTCGGCGACGAGTTCGAGGTAGGCGCTGCCGCCGGCCGTGACGATGAGCTCGCCCTCGGCGATGCCGCGCACCGCCTCGTGCACCTGGAGCATCTCGGCGAGGTAGGCGCGGACGGCCTCGAGCGCAGCGGGGGAGCGATCATGGCAGAGGCTGCCCTCGTAGCCGGCGGTACCCGCGAGGCGGAGCACGGGCGACGCGGCGACGCGCTCCGCGATGCGCACGGCCTCGTCGACGCCGCGTGCGCCCGTGCGGCCGCCGGCGCCGCCGAGCTCGACGAGGACGTCGATCGGGCGGGGGAGCGCGATGCCGACGAGCGACTGCTCCATGGCCTCGACGGTCTCGACGGAGTCGACCCACGAGCGGAACGCGAACGACGGGTCGGCGAGCTCGCCGGCGACGAACGCGAGGGCCGCCGGGGCGACGAGCGTGTTCGCGAGCATGATCGAGGCGATGCCGAACGTGCGAGCCGTGCGCACCTGCCCGGGCGTCGCGAGGGTGATGCCGGTGGCGCCGGTGTCGAGCTGGAGCTGCCAGAGCGCGGGGGCCATCGTGGTCTTGCCGTGCGGCATGAGTTCGAGACCGCGGGCGTCGCACCAGCCCTGGATCACCGAGGCGTTGTGTGCGAGCGCGCGCTCGTCGAGGGCGAGGAGCGGCGTCCAGAACTCGGCGAGTCGGGTGCCGCTCGCGAGGAACTCGCGCACCGTCAGGCCGTCGGCGCGGGCGGGCAGCCCCTTGTCGGCCGTGCTCAGTCGTTCATCGGCGAGTGCTGCGAGTCGCGTGTGCTGCGGCATCCGGAAACCTCTCTCGTGTTGCAGATGCTGCAACGCATTTGCGCCGCATCTGCACACCAGACAGCATAGGGGGCGTGACCCAGCTGCCCGAAGTCCTCACCATCGGCGAGACCATGGCGCTCGTCGCCCCGGTGCTCGCCGAACCGCTCGAGACCGCCGAGGAGTTCCGCGTCGACACCGCGGGTGCCGAGGCCAACGTCGCCGCGCACCTCGCCGCGCTCGGCCGTCGTGCCGCGTGGGCGGGTCGGGTCGGCGATGACGCACTCGGCCGGCGCGTCGTGCGGCACCTGCACGATCGCGGCGTCGACACGCGCTGGATCGAGGCCGACGACGCGGCGCCGACCGGTGTCTACTTCAAGGACCCGGGTCGCGGCGTGCACTACTACCGCGCAGGTTCGGCGGCCTCCCGCATGGATCCGTCCTTCCTCGGCGGCCTTCCGCTCGACACCGCGCGGGTCGTGCACGTGAGCGGCATCACACCGGCGCTCTCGGCGAGCTGCGGTGCCCTCGTCGACGACCTGATCGAACGCGTCGCGGCCTCGCCCGCGAAGCTGAGCTTCGATGTCAACCACCGCAGCGCCCTCTGGCAGGAGGGCGCGGCGCGCGGCAGGCTGCAGGAGCTCGCCGCTCGAGCCGACATCGTCTTCGTCGGCCTCGATGAGGCGGAGGCGCTCTGGGGTACGGTCACGCCCGACGCGGTGCGGGCGCTCCTGCCCGAACCCGCGCTCCTCGTTGTGAAGGACGGAGCGGTCGGCGCGACCGAGTTCCGCGCCGGTGCGGATTCCGGGTCGACCCAGGTGCCGGCGATGTCCGTCGACGTGGTCGAGGCCGTCGGCGCCGGCGACGCCTTCGCAGCGGGCTATCTCGACGCGCTCCTCGCCGGGGGCGGGCCGAGCGAGCGCCTCGCCGCCGGCCATGCCCGAGCCGTCACCGTGCTCGGCGACACCGCCGACTTCCCCAGAGCAGCAACGACCACGAGGAGCACCCGATGACCACCATCAGCAACGCCGAGTTCGACGACGTCTTCGACGGGCAGCCGCTCATGGCGATCTTCCGGGGCCTGGGCGTCGAGCGGAGCCTCGAGCTCGCCGAACGCGCCTGGGGGCTCGGCATCGACGTGGTCGAGCTGCCGATCCAGACCGAGGCCGACCTCGAGGCGCTGCGCGTCGTCGCCGCAGCCGGACGGGCCTCCGGCCGTCTCGTCGGAGCCGGCACCGTCGTGTCGGTGCGACACGTCGAGCTCGCGGCATCCGCCGGCGCGGCCTTCACGGTGAGCCCCGGATTCGACCCGGTCGTCTCGCGCGCCTCCGCGGAGGCCGGGATGCCGCCGTTGCCGGGCGTCGCGACCGCGAGCGAGGTGCAGGCGGCGATGGCCACGGGCCTCACCTGGCTGAAGGCGTTCCCGGCCTCGCTGCTCGGGTCGGGATGGTTCCCGGCGATGGCCGGTCCGTTCCCCGCCGCCCGCTTCGTCGCCACGGGCGGCATGGATGCCTCGAACGCGGCGGAGTTCCTCGCGCGGGGCGTGCGCGCCGTCGCCGTCGGCTCGGCGCTCGACGACCCCGCTCAGTTGCCGGCGCTCGCCGCGCTGCTCGCCGAGTAGCCGAGGGCGTTCGAACGATCCGAAGCGGGGGGGCGCCCAGGGGGGGGCCCCGCGGTGGGGGGGGGCCCGCCCGGCAAGCGGGGGGGGCCGGGGGGGGAA
>NZ_JBHURI010000139.1:0-5594 GCF_042673425.1 Agromyces sp. NPDC056965
GTACAGCGGATGCCCCGCCCGATTCGTTCGGGCGGGGCATCCGTCGTTCCGGCGCGAACTCGCGGTGCGAATGCCCCCTGGCCGAGGGCTTGTCGCGGTGATCGGCGGGGAGTACCTTCACCCCCATGCTGAGAAAATCTCATGATCAACGTCGATTCATGTCGCGCCTCGGCGCCCTCTCGCTGCTCGCCTTCGGCCTGGTCGCGGGCGTCGCGGCATCGCCGGCAGCGGCGCTCCCCGCGGCATCCCCGCAGGGTGCGGTCGTCTCGGTCGGCACCCCGACAGCGGTCCATTCCTCGTTCTGGACGATGCGGAGCTACGTGGCGCTCGGCGACTCGTTCACGGCCGGACAGGGTGCGCCGCCCTACCGCCCGGGCGCGTGCATGCAGAGCCGCTACGCCGGCTACCCGACGATCGCGGCAGCGCTCAGTGTCTATCGGTTGACCGAGAACCGGGCCTGCTCCGGGGCCACCGTCGCGGACACGACCGCGCAGCTGGCCGGAGTCGGGGGGTCGACTGCGCTCGTCACCCTGACGGTCGGCGCGATCGATGTCGGTTCCAACGACGTCTTCGCCGCATGCGCGGCGAACCCGGATCCGACCGTCGACCCGTGCAAGACGGCGATCGCGACCAGTACGGCCAAGCTCGCGGAGCTCGGTCCGAAGCTCGCCACGCTCTATGCGACCATCGCCGCGACCCTGCCCCAGGCCCGCGTCGCAGTGCTCAACTACCCGCGCCTGTTCGAACCGGGCGTCGCGCCCCTCGGCGATCTGGTCAACACCGCGACCGACGGATTGAACGCCGTGATCCAGGGCGCCGTCGCCGCCACCGGTGATCCGCGCGTCAGCTACGTCGATGCGACCGATGAGTTCGCCGGCCACGGCATCGGCTCCCGGGTGCCGTTCATCGCCTTCGATCAGGCGAATCTGCTCGCCCCGGCGAACTTCCACCCGAACGCGCTCGGCAACCTGCTGGGTTACGGGCGGGCTCTCGCGCAGGACCGGGTGTTCAGCCGCTGACGACCGGTGGGCCGTCAGGAGGTGGCCGTCAGGAGGTGGCTGTCAGGGGCGGCCGTCTGACGTCAGAGCGGCAGGAAGCCCGCGCTGCGGTGGAGCGCGTCGCGCTCGGCGAGCGCTGCCTCTGCGGCCGCTCGTGCTTCGATGCGCCGCAGCAGCCGGTCGCGGTCGTTGCGCCGTGCCTCGCGCCGCAGGCCCCAGCTCGCGAGGCCGAGTCCGCTGCGCACCGCCCATCCGGAGAGGAGTCGGGCGTCGGGGGAGAGAAGGGTGGTCATCGTTCCTCCTTCGGAGAAGTGTCGGCGGTCGGTTCCCCGCGTACGAGCGGGAAGGCGTTGATGTGGATCTGCACCGGTCGGGACCCCGCCGATGGCGTGCGCTTGTAGGCGTCGATGTATCGCTTGAGCACGAGGTCGATGTCGGTGACGAGTGCATGCAGCTGATCGGGAGTGAGGCGCACGTTGATGGTGTCGGAGGTCGCGATGTCGAGCCACTCGGGCCCGAACGCCGCCTCGCCCTCTGCGAGGAAGTCCCGCATGTTCTGTTCCCTCGTGCGGAACCACTCGTCTTCGACGAGCTTGACGGCGAGTCGGTCGGCGCTGCCCGGCGGCAGCGACCGGGCGTCGGGGATCGCGATCGAACCCGGCGTGCGTTCCCACCACCGCTCCCGACCCTTGCCCTTCGTGGTGTCCTCGCGCACGAGGCCCGCGCGCTCGAGCTGCCGCAGGTGGTAGCTCGTCGAGCCGCTCGACTCGCCGAGCCGTTCACCGAGGCCGCTCGCGGTCAGCGGGCCGTGGGCGGAGAGTTCGTCGTAGATACGAACGCGCAGTGGATGCGCGAGGGACTTGAGGCTCGCCGACGGCAGCACGTGATCGATGCCGGGGTGTCGACTGCTGCTCGGCTGTGCCGTGATGTCGGGGGGGTTCTTGGATGCCATGTTGCAAAGATATCGCTGCAAAGAAATCTTTGCAAGGATTTCTTTGCAAGTCGTTCGTTCAGTCTCGTCGAGCCTGCTCGAGCCACGCGATCGTGGCGTCGGCGAACCGGGCGGCGCTGCCCGGCGCGAGGCCGAGGTAGAGCATCGGTTCGATGAGTTCCAGCTCGAGCACCGAGAGCCTGCCCTCGAAGCGGACGACGTCGACGCGGGCGTACAGCAGCTCGAAGGGGAGACGCGCGAGCATCGACTGCACAGTCGTCGCGTCTGACTGGTCGACGGCGATCGTCTCGACGGTGCCGCCGTAGATCCCGTGCGCGCGGAAGTCGCCCGTCGCCGGCCGCTTGCGAAGGGTGTGGCTCAGTGCGCCGCCGATGAAGATGAAGGAGAGCTCGCCCTCGTCGAGGATCTCCGCGGCGAACGGCTGCACCATGACCTCGGTCGCGGGTGGGAGCGTGTCGAGGGCATGCCCGAGGGTTGCGGCAGTCGTGCGCACGACGCCCGCACCGCCCACGCCGACCGCGGGCTTCAGTACGAGTTCGTCCCAGCCGGCGGCGGCGACCTCCGCGCCGAGCCGAGCTCCGGAGGCCGGAGTTCCGCGCACGAGCGGCACGATGGGAACCCCGAGTCGATCGAGGTCGTCGAGGTAGCGCTTGTCGGAGTTCCATCGCACGGGCCGCTCGGAATTGAGCAGCTGCGCACCCGACCGTTCGACGGCGGCGATCACCTCGAGGAACTGCGGCAGGTGGTCGACGTAGTCCCAGGTGCTCCGCAGCACGACGGCGTCGTACGCGCTCCAGTCGACCTGCGCGGCGCTCCACGCCACGGGCTCGGCCGAGACGCCTCGCTCGGCGAGTGCGTCGACGAGCCGGTGATCGTCGTCGAACAGCGACTCCACGTCGGGGATCTCCCACGTCACGAAGCGGGGGAGCCGCTCGCAGCGGAGTACGGCGACGCGCAGCTGCCGCGCCTCGGGTGCCGGGTCGATGCCGGTCATGGCGCCAGGCCATAGCACGGGTGGCGCGGGCTCGTCAGGAGACCTGTTCGGCGTCGCCTGACGGGATCTCAGGCCGGCGAGGGCGCCGCCGTGCTGCCGCGCACGACGAGCGTCGCGGCGACGGTCGTCTGCTCGGGCGTCGAGTCTGGGTCGGTGATGACCTCGATGAGGTGGTCGACCGCGAGTCGCCCGATCTCCTCGAACGGCTGGGCCACGGTCGTGAGTGCCGGGCTGCAGTAGGCGGCGAGCGCGATGTCGTCGACCCCGATGACCGAGACGTCGTCAGGCACGCGTCGACCGTGTTCGTGCAGCGCCCGGATGACCCCGAAGGCCATCTCGTCGCTCGAGGCGAAGATCGCCGTCACCTCGGGCATGCGGGCGAGGAGCAGGCCCGCCTGGTATCCCGACTCCGGCGACCAGTCGCCTCGCAGGATCGGGGGCGCATCGCGGCCCGCCGCCGCGAGCGCTGCGCGCCATCCGGCCTCGCGTTCGCCGGCTTCGACCCACTCGCCGGGCCCGGCCAGGTGCCAGGCCGTCTCGTGCCCGAGCGACAGCAGGTGCTCGGTCGCGATGCGCCCCACGGAGGTCTGGTCGACGGCGACCACCTGGGTCGATTCCGACCTCGATCCGTCGATGGTCACGGTCGGGATGCGGCGGCTGATCTCCTCGGTCGCGTCGCTGCCGACGAGCAGGGGCACGACGAGCACGATGCCCTCGACGGCCTGTTCGGCGAGGCGCGACATCGCCTCGGCGATGGACTCGGGGGAGAGGGAGGTCGTGGTCGCCATGCTCACGGCGTAGCCGGCCGTGCGTGCTGCGCGCTCCATGCCGTAGCTGATCACGGCACTCGAGTAGTTGAGGGTCGGCATGCTCACGACGCCGATCGTGCGGCTGCGCCCGGACGAGAGCATGCTCGCCGCCGCGTTGCGCCGGTAGCCGAGCTGGGCGACCGCCTGTTCGACCTTCGCCCGGGTGCGAGCGGTGACGTTCGGGTGGTTGCTGAGGGCCCGGGAGACGGTCTGCTTCGAGACGCCCGCGAGTGCGGCGACATCGGCCATGTCGGGGGCCCGACCGGCGAAGGATCTCGGTGTGCTGCTCATAGTCGCTCCATCGGGGCGTCAGTGCGGCATGGACCCTCCATCCGCGGTGATGTTACCGATCATACCGGGTCGACACGTCCTCGTCGGGGATGTCGCGAGTTCCGTGGTGCCGTTGGGCATTGTGCTGTTGAGATCGGTAACAATCTGTGTAATGCTGTCCGTCGACGGCCCCTCGGCCAGCACCTCTGCATTCACATTCAAGGGAGATTCAGTGAAGAAGACAGCACTTCGCTCGGCCGGTCTGGCCGGAGCCGTCGCGGTGGGCCTCGCGCTCACGGCCTGCTCGAGCGGTGGCGGCGCGAGCGCCGACGGCCCCGTCGAGATCGACTTCTGGGGCTGGGCCCCGGGCTACGCCGACGCCGTCTCGGCGTACAACGCCTCGCAGGACGAGGTGAAGGTCAACTACGAAGAGGTGGCCCCCGGCGCCAAGGGCGGCTACGAGAAGATGCTCAACGCCGTGACCGCCGGCAATGCGCCGTGCCTCGGCCAGGTCGGCTACGAGACCCTCACGAGCTTCGCCGCGCAGGGCGCGCTCGAAGACGTGTCCGAGGTCGCCGCCGCCGACGAGGGCGACTTCAGCGCAGCCACGTGGGCGGCGATGAGCGTCGGCGACGCCGTCTACGGCGTGCCGGTCGACCAGGGGCCGATGGCCCTGTTCTACAACACCGAGGTCTTCGACTCGCTCGGCCTCGCCGTGCCGACCACGTGGGACGAGTACAAGGCCGCCGCGCAGCAGATCCACGCGGCCGACCCGTCGAAGTACATCTCGGCGACGTACCTCAACTACGACTACGCCGGGTTCGACTGGCAGGCGCAGGCGCCGTGGTTCGGTGTCGAGGGCGACTCGTGGAACGTCTCGATCGACTCGCCCGAGGGCGAGGAGGTCGCCTCGTACTGGCAGGGCATGGTCGACGAGGGCCTGCTGAGCCCGGCTCCCATGTGGGACCAGTCCTGGTACACGGGGCTCGGTGACGGCAGCATCGCCACGCACGTCGGCGCCGTCTGGATCGCCGGCATCCTCAAGGGCAGCGCGCCCGACGGTGCGGGCAAGTGGGCCGTCGCGCCCATGCCGCAGTGGAACGCCGGCGACGAGGTCACCGGCAACGTCGGCGGCTCCGGCACCGCGGTGCTGAAGGGCTGCGACAACCCCGAAGCCGCGTGGGACTTCGCGCACTTCATGAGCACCGACCCCGACACCTTCTCGGCGCTCGTCGAGTCCGCCGGCTTCTACCCGGCCGCCACCGAACTGCTCTCGCTCCCCGTGCTCAGCGAGGGTGACGACTACTTCGGCGGACAGAACATCTACGAGGTCTTCACCGAGTCCTCGGAGCACGTCGCAGAGGGCTGGGTCTGGGGCCCGAACATGCCCGAGACGGTCGGGTTCCTCGACGACGGACTGAGCGGGGCGTGGGCCGGTACCGGCACCATCGCCGAAGCGCTCGCGAACACCCAGCAGAAGACGGTCGACGCGCTCGAAGCGCAGGGCCTCTCGGTCTCCGAGTAGAGCACGGGACGCGGCATCCGCCGCGAACCGACGGATGGCGGGCCTG
>NZ_JBHURI010000140.1:0-5473 GCF_042673425.1 Agromyces sp. NPDC056965
CTCGATGCCGTCTTCGGATGGTGTTGGAACCATTTTTTTTGGAGAGTTTGATCCTGGCTCAGGACGAACGCTGGCGGCGTGCTTAACACATGCAAGTCGAACGATGAACCTGGAGCTTGCTCTGGGGGATTAGTGGCGAACGGGTGAGTAACACGTGAGTAACCTGCCCTGGACTCTGGGATAACCCCGAGAAATCGGAGCTAATACCGGATAGGACCTGGAACCGCATGGTTTTGGGTGGAAAGTTTTTTCGGTCTGGGATGGACTCGCGGCCTATCAGCTTGTTGGTGAGGTAATGGCTCACCAAGGCGTCGACGGGTAGCCGGCCTGAGAGGGTGACCGGCCACACTGGGACTGAGACACGGCCCAGACTCCTACGGGAGGCAGCAGTGGGGAATATTGCACAATGGGCGAAAGCCTGATGCAGCAACGCCGCGTGAGGGATGACGGCCTTCGGGTTGTAAACCTCTTTTAGTAGGGAAGAAGGGCTTCGGCTTGACGGTACCTGCAGAAAAAGCACCGGCTAACTACGTGCCAGCAGCCGCGGTAATACGTAGGGTGCGAGCGTTGTCCGGAATTATTGGGCGTAAAGAGCTCGTAGGCGGTTTGTCACGTCTGCTGTGAAATCCCGAGGCTCAACCTCGGGCCTGCAGTGGGTACGGGCAGACTGGAGTGCGGTAGGGGAGATTGGAATTCCTGGTGTAGCGGTGGAATGCGCAGATATCAGGAGGAACACCGATGGCGAAGGCAGATCTCTGGGCCGTAACTGACGCTGAGGAGCGAAAGCGTGGGGAGCGAACAGGATTAGATACCCTGGTAGTCCACGCCGTAAACGTTGGGCGCTAGATGTGGGGACCATTCCACGGTTTCCGTGTCGTAGCTAACGCATTAAGCGCCCCGCCTGGGGAGTACGGCCGCAAGGCTAAAACTCAAAGGAATTGACGGGGGCCCGCACAAGCGGCGGAGCATGCGGATTAATTCGATGCAACGCGAAGAACCTTACCAAGGCTTGACATATACGAGAACGCCGCAGAAATGTGGAACTCTTTGGACACTCGTATACAGGTGGTGCATGGTTGTCGTCAGCTCGTGTCGTGAGATGTTGGGTTAAGTCCCGCAACGAGCGCAACCCTCGTCGTATGTTGCCAGCACGTAATGGTGGGAACTCATATGAGACTGCCGGGGTCAACTCGGAGGAAGGTGGGGATGACGTCAAATCATCATGCCCCTTATGTCTTGGGCTTCACGCATGCTACAATGGCCGGTACAAAGGGCTGCGATGTCGTAAGGCGGAGCGAATCCCAAAAAGCCGGTCTCAGTTCGGATTGAGGTCTGCAACTCGACCTCATGAAGTCGGAGTCGCTAGTAATCGCAGATCAGCAACGCTGCGGTGAATACGTTCCCGGGCCTTGTACACACCGCCCGTCAAGTCATGAAAGTCGGTAACACCCGAAGCCGGTGGCCTAACCCTTGTGGAGGGAGCCGTCGAAGGTGGGATCGGTGATTAGGACTAAGTCGTAACAAGGTAGCCGTACCGGAAGGTGCGGCTGGATCACCTCCTTTCTAAGGAGCACTGGCCACCTTTGGTGGTCCAGGCATGCCAGATCAGACCGAACGTGTCTGCTGGCAGCTCATGGGTGGAACATTGACATAGGTGCTCGTCTGAATGGTTCAGACCTAGTACGCCTTCTCCTTCGGGGGGTGGTTGGAACGGTGGGGGCCGGCCGGTCGGGTGCATGCACGCTGTTGGGTCCTGAGGGACCGGACAACTTCCCGCGCTTTTGGCGTGGGGGTGATGGTTTCTTACAGGCCTTCACATTGCCGATGGTTTTGATTCGGTGGGTGTGGGGGTTCTGGCCGTCTGTTGAGAACTACATAGTGGACGCGAGCATCTTAGAAACGAGACTTCGGTCTTGTTTCACAATAGGTGAGTCGCCAAGGGGTTGCCTTCGGGTGGCCTTGTTGGCGTATTCACTGGTCAATTTCGCAGCATCGCCTTCGGGTGGTGCTGCACGATTCGATCTCATGTGATTTTCAAGTTTTTAAGAGCAAACGGTGGATGCCTTGGCATCTGGAGCCGAAGAAGGACGTCGTAATCTGCGATAAGCCTCGGGGAGCTGATAAACGAGCTGTGATCCGAGGATTTCCGAATGGGGAAACCCCGCCAGGCCCTTTGGGTGACCTGGTGACTCCCGCCTGAATATATAGGGCGGGTAGAGGGAACGTGGGGAAGTGAAACATCTCAGTACCCACAGGAAGAGAAAACAACCGTGATTCCGTTAGTAGTGGCGAGCGAACGCGGAAGAGGCTAAACCGAGCCATGTGTGATACCCGGCAGGGGTTGCATGGTCGGGGTTGTGGGACCTTTCGGACTGTACTGCCGTGCAGTCACGGTGACGCGTCAGGTATAGACGAACCGGATTGAAAGCCGGACCGGAGTGGGTGTGAGTCCCGTAGTCGAAATGCCTGGCGGCCCGGAGAGGTATCCCAAGTAGCGCGGGGCCCGAGAAATCCCGCGTGAATCTGTCAGGACCACCTGATAAGCCTAAATACTCCCAGATGACCGATAGCGGACAAGTACCGTGAGGGAAAGGTGAAAAGTACCCCGGGAGGGGAGTGAAATAGTACCTGAAACCGTTTGCTTACAAACCGTTGGAGCCTCCTTGTAGGGGTGACAGCGTGCCTTTTGAAGAATGAGCCTGCGAGTTAGTGATATGTGGCGAGGTTAACCCGTGAGGGGCAGCCGTAGCGAAAGCGAGTCTGAATAGGGCGATTCAGTCGCATGTCCTAGACCCGAAGCGAAGTGATCTATCCATGGCCAGGTTGAAGCGACGGTAAGACGTCGTGGAGGACCGAACCCACTTCAGTTGAAAATGGAGGGGATGAGCTGTGGATAGGGGTGAAAGGCCAATCAAACTTCGTGATAGCTGGTTCTCTCCGAAATGCATTTAGGTGCAGCGTTGCGTGTTTCTTGCCGGAGGTAGAGCTACTGGATGGCCGATGGGCCCCAAAAGGTTACTGACGTCAGCCAAACTCCGAATGCCGGTAAGTGAGAGCGCAGCAGTGAGACGGTGGGGGATAAGCTTCATCGTCGAGAGGGAAACAACCCAGACCACCAACTAAGGTCCCTAAGCGCGTGCTAAGTGGGAAAGGATGTGGAGTTGCACAGACAACCAGGAGGTTGGCTTAGAAGCAGCCACCCTTGAAAGAGTGCGTAATAGCTCACTGGTCAAGTGATTCCGCGCCGACAATGTAACGGGGCTCAAGCACGCCACCGAAGTTGTGGCATTGACATTACAGGTAGGCCTTCGTGGTCCAGCCGTGTTGATGGGTAGGAGAGCGTCGTGTGGGCAGTGAAGCGGCGGTGTGAACCAGCCGTGGAGGCCACACGAGTGAGAATGCAGGCATGAGTAGCGAAAGACGGGTGAGAAACCCGTCCTCCGGAAGACCAAGGGTTCCAGGGTCAAGCTAATCTGCCCTGGGTAAGTCGGGACCTAAGGCGAGGCCGACAGGCGTAGTCGATGGACAACGGGTTGATATTCCCGTACCGGCGAAGAACCGCCCACATGAAATCAGGAGTGCTAAGCATCCCAAGACGCGTGGATCCCTTCGGGGACGATCGTGAGGCGGCATGCGACCCCATCTGGTGGAGTGAGCGTATTAACAGGTGTGACGCAGGAAGGTAGCCCAACCCGGGCGATGGTTGACCCGGGGCAAGCGTGTAGGCCGAGCGATAGGCAAATCCGTCGCTCATGATGGCTGAGACGCGATGCGGATAAAAAGTGGGTGATCCTATGCTGCCAAGAAAAGCATCGACGCGAGGTTCCAGCCGCCCGTACCCCAAACCGACTCAGGTGGTCAGGTAGAGAATACTAAGGAGATCGAGAGAATCGTGGTTAAGGAACTCGGCAAAATGCCCCCGTAACTTCGGGAGAAGGGGGGCCTAAGGCGTGAACCAACTTGCTTGGGGAAGCGCTGCAGGGCCGCAGAGACCAGTGGGAAGCGACTGTTTACTAAAAACACAGGTCCGTGCTAAGTCGCAAGACGATGTATACGGACTGACGCCTGCCCGGTGCTGGAAGGTTAAGAGGACCGGTTAGCCGCAAGGCGAAGCTGAGAATTTAAGCCCCAGTAAACGGCGGTGGTAACTATAACCATCCTAAGGTAGCGAAATTCCTTGTCGGGTAAGTTCCGACCTGCACGAATGGCGTAACGACTTCCCAGCTGTCTCAACCGCGAACTCGGCGAAATTGCATTACGAGTAAAGATGCTCGTTACGCGCAGCAGGACGGAAAGACCCCGTGACCTTTACTACAGCTTGGTATTGGTGTTCGGTGTGGCTTGTGTAGGATAGGTGGGAGACTTTGAAGCTGGCACGCTAGTGTCGGTGGAGTCATTGTTGAAATACCACTCTGGTCACTCTGGATATCTAACTTCGAACCGTGATCCGGTTCAGGGACAGTGCCTGGTGGGTAGTTTAACTGGGGCGGTTGCCTCCCAAAAAGTAACGGAGGCGCCCAAAGGTTCCCTCAACCTGGTTGGCAATCAGGTGGCGAGTGTAAGTGCACAAGGGAGCTTGACTGTGAGACTGACAGGTCGAGCAGGGACGAAAGTCGGGACTAGTGATCCGGCAGTGGCTTGTGGAAGCGCTGTCGCTCAACGGATAAAAGGTACCTCGGGGATAACAGGCTGATCTTGCCCAAGAGTCCATATCGACGGCATGGTTTGGCACCTCGATGTCGGCTCGTCGCATCCTGGGGCTGGAGTAGGTCCCAAGGGTTGGGCTGTTCGCCCATTAAAGCGGTACGCGAGCTGGGTTTAGAACGTCGTGAGACAGTTCGGTCCCTATCCGCTGCGCGCGTAGGAAATTTGAGAGGATCTGACCCTAGTACGAGAGGACCGGGTTGGACGAACCTCTGGTGTGCCAGTTGTTCCGCCAGGAGCACCGCTGGTTAGCTACGTTCGGGATGGATAACCGCTGAAAGCATCTAAGCGGGAAGCCGGCCTCGAGATGAGATTTCCATACCCTTCGGGGTGAGAGGCTCCCAGCCAGACGACTGGGTTGATAGGCCGGATGTGGAAGACAGGACTAACGACTGTCGGAGCTGACCGGTACTAATAAGCCGATAACTTGATAATCACTACACTCACACACGTTTGAACATGTTCATGAAAAGGCCGTGTGAGTGGCCAAAGATACGCTCGCGTCCACTCTGTGGTTCCCTTCAGACGGAAACCCAAAACTCAACACTGAGACAACACCCGCACCACCACACCCCCTGGGGTCTGGTTGGTGCGGTCACCGAGACCACACACCCACCCCACGAATCGTGGCGGGCGAGGTGTGGCAAGAGTTTCGGCGGCCATAGCGCGAGGGAAACGCCCGGACACATTCCGAACCCGGAAGCTAAGACTCGCAGCGCCGATGGTACTGCAGGGGGGACCCTGTGGGAGAGTAGGACACCGCCGGACA
>NZ_JBHURI010000141.1:0-5345 GCF_042673425.1 Agromyces sp. NPDC056965
CCTCAGGCATCCGGAGCGCCGCAGACCGCCCGGCTTGTCGCGCAGCCCGCCACTCTGGACGACGCGGTGGCCGCCCTGGTATCCGCGGCATCCGCGGCATCCGATCACGACGACGACGCATCACGACGACGACTACGCTGAGGCATTAATGAGCGGCTCACTCTCCATCACGTCGGCCATGGCCGATCCGGCACTCCTCGACCTCCCGTGGGACCTCCCGCTCGAGGCGTGGCCGAACGAGACGATCGCGGCGCTGCCGAAGGGCATCTCGCGCCACCTCGTGCGCTTCGCCCACCTCGGCGCGCACATCGTGGCGATCAAGGAGACGACGGCCGAGATGGCCAAGGGCGAGTACGAGATGCTGCGCACGCTGCAGCGCCTCGACATCCCGTGCGTCGAACCGGTCGCCGTGATCACCAACCGCACCGATGCCGAGGGCGATGCGCTGAAGCCCGTGCTGGTCACCCGGCACCTGCGATTCTCGCTCCCCTACCGGGCGCTGTTCTCCCAGACGTTGCGACCCGACACGGCGACGCGACTCGTCGACGCTCTCGCGGTGCTGCTCGTGCGCCTGCACATCGTGGGCTTCTTCTGGGGCGACGTGTCGCTCTCGAACACCCTCTTCCGCCGCGACGCCGGCGCGTTCGCCGCGTACCTCGTCGACGCCGAGACCGGCAAGCTCTACGAGGGCGGCCTCTCGAACGGCCAGCGCGAGAACGACCTCGAGATCGCCCGCGTGAACATCGCCGGCGAGCTCCTCGACCTCGAGGCGGGCGGCAAGGTCGCCGACGAGCTCGACCCCGTCAACATCTCGAACGGCATCGTCGAGGCGTACCGCAGCCTCTGGCTCGAGCTCACCGGTTCGGAGTCGTTCTCGAGCGCGGAGCGCTGGCGCATCAACGAACGCGTGAACCGGCTCAACGAACTCGGCTTCGACATCGAAGAGCTCGCGATCAAGACGGACGAATCGGGCACGACGGTGCGCATCCAGCCGAAGGTCGTCGACGCCGGACACCACCAGCGCCGACTGCTTCGACTGACCGGCCTGGACGCCGGCGAGAACCAGGCCCGGCGACTGCTCAACGACCTCGATTCCTACCGGGCGGCGTACGGCAAGACCGAGCTCGACGAGGAGATGGTCGCGCACGAGTGGCTCATGCGCGTGTTCGAACCCGTCGTGCGAGCGATTCCGCTCGAGCTCCGAGGCAAGCTCGAGCCGGCGGAGGTCTTCCACCAGTTGCTCGATCACCGATGGTTCCTCGCGCAGCAGGTGGGCCACGACATCCCGCTCGCCGAGGCCGTGAGCTCGTACATCAACACCGTGCTGCGTCACCGGCGCGACGAGGCGACCGTGATCGGGCCGCCGACCGGCGCGTTCACCGCGCCGATCGAGACGATCCCGTCGACCGACACGGCGGCGTTCGCCGCGCTCGACCCCGACGACGACGGCGACTGGCGCGCGAACGTCTGATCGCGGCATCCGCTCGCCGGTTCGCGCGCTCGGATGGCGCGACCGAAGCGGCACCGACGGGCGACTGCTCACCGGTGCCGCCCGAAGGGCTCAGCCGTCGGCGCGGAGCTTCGAGATCTCGTAGAGCGTGACGGATGCCGCGATGCCCGCATTGAGCGACTCCGTCGAGGCGGAGATCGGGATCGAGACGATCGCGTCGCACGTCTCGGCGACGAGGCGCGAGAGCCCCTTGCCCTCGCTGCCGACGACGACCACGATCGGGCGATCGGCCCAGCTGAGCCCGGGCAGCGAGACGTCGCCGCCACCGTCGAGTCCGAGCACGAAGACGCCGCGCTCCTTCAGCGCCTTGAGCGTCTGCGTGAGGTTCGGCGCCATGGCGACGGGCACGCGCGCCGCGGCACCGGCGGAGGTCTTCCAGGCGGCCGCGTTCACGCCCACCGAGCGGCGCTGCGGCACGATGACGCCCTGGCCGCCGAACGCGCCGGTCGAACGCAGGATCGCCCCGAGGTTGCGAGGGTCGGTGATGCCGTCGAGCGCCACGAAGAGCGGCGTCTCGTCGCGCGCGAGCACCTCGTCGAGCAGTTCGATGGGGTGCGCATACTCGTACGGCGGCACCTTGAGTGCGAGGCCCTGGTGCACGCCGCCCTCGCCGGCGAGCCGGTCGAGTTCGGGGCGCATGACCTCGAGGATCGGGATGCCGCGATTGGTGGCGACCTTCATCGCCTCGCGCACGCGGTCGTCCATCTCGACGCGCGCCGCGACGTAGAGCGTCGTGGCCGGGATGCGGGCCCGGAGCGCCTCGACGACCGAGTTGCGGCCGGTCACGATCTCGGACTCGTCGCCGGACTTCGCGCGCCGCGCCGCGCCGGACGCACCGCGGGGCGCACCCGGACGCTGGCCCGAGCCCTGCCCGGCGACGCGCTTGCCGCCGCTCGCGCTGTAGCGCTCCTGCGCCGCCTTCTTCTTGCCCGCGGGGTGCCAGGCGCGATCCTCGGCCTTCGGCGTCGGGCCCTTGCCCTCGAGGGCCTGCCGGCCCTGGCCGCCCGAGCCGACCTGCTTGTTCTTCGCCTTCCGCACGGCTCCGGCGCGCGACTTGCCGCTGCTGCCCTTCATAGTCCCAAGCTCCAATGCGTTCCGGTCGAACTGTCTTCGATGGTGATGCCCGCGGCCGAGAGTTCGGCGCGGATGCGGTCTGCGGCAGCGTAGTCCTTCGACTCGCGCGCAGCCTGTCGGTCTTCGATGAGGCGCGTGACGAGTGCATCGAGCGCGGATGCCGCGGGGCCCGAGTCGGCCGTCGCCCAGTGCGGGTCTCGCGGGTCGATGCCGAGCACCTCGACCATGGCCGAGACCTGCCCGTGCGCCACGGCGGCGTCGTGCAGCTCTTCGGCGTCGAGCGCCTGGTTGCCGGCGCGAACGGTGTCGTGCAGCACGGCGAGCGCCTGCGGCACGCCCAAGTCGTCGTCCATCGCCGAGGCGAACGCGTCGGGGATGACGGGAGCGCCGACACCCGCGAACCTGGTGCCGGCGAGGCGCCGTTCGACGCGCGTGAGGAATCCGCGGATGCGATCGACGGCCGCCTCGGCCTCGAGGAGCGAGCCCGGCGCGTAGTCGAGGGTCGACCGGTAGTGGGCGGCGCCGAGCAGGTAGCGCACCGCGAGGGGCGAGGCGAGTTCGAAGAGCTCGGCCGCGTACACGGAGTTGCCGAGCGACTTCGACATCTTCTGCCCGCCGATGTTCACGAGGCCGTTGTGCACCCAGTACCGGGCGTAGCCGTCGCCGGCCGCGGTCGACTGGGCGAGTTCGTTCTCGTGGTGGGGGAAGCGCAGGTCGAGGCCGCCCCCGTGGATGTCGAATTCGGTGCCGAGGTATCGCGCCGCCATTGCGGAGCACTCGATGTGCCAGCCCGGGCGGCCGTCGCCCCACGGCGACGCCCAGCTCGCCGAGTCGGGTTCGGACGCCTTGCGCCCCTTCCAGAGCGCGAAGTCGCGGGGGTCGCGCTTGCCCCGCGGGTCGGCGTCGGCCGCGGCCTCCATGTTGTCGCGGGCCTGGCGGGTGAGTTCGCCGTAGGCCGGCCAGCTCCCGGTGTCGAAGTAGACGTCGCCCGAGTCATCCGCAGCCGCATACGCGTGGCCGTGTTCGATGAGCCGCTCGATGAGCTGCTGCATCTGCGAGACGCTCGCGGTCGCCCGCGGCTCGTACGTGGGCGCCATGATGCCGAGCGAGGAATAGGCGGCCGTGAACTCGAGCTCGACACGGTAGGCGAGCGCCCACCACTGCTCGTCGGTGCCGTTGTCGGTGGCCGCGTTCAAGATCTTGTCGTCGATGTCGGTGACGTTGCGCACGAACACGACTTCGTTGCCGCGATGCGCGAACCACCGCCGCATGATGTCGTAGACGAGGGCGCTGCGCAGGTGCCCGATGTGCGGGCTCGACTGCACCGTCGGACCGCAGACGTACATGCCGACGCGCCCATCGCGCAGGGGCGCGAAGTCGCGCAGGGCCTGAGCCTTCGAGTCGTAGAGTCGCACGGTCACCCGCCAAGCCTACCGGCCGGGCGTGTCCGCCCCTGCGCGGCGGGTCAGCCGCGCGGCACGAGCATCGCGGTCGCGATGGCGGCGACGCCCTCGCCGCGGCCAGTGAACCCCAGCCCGTCGCTCGTCGTCGCTGCGACGCTCACCGGCGCGTCGAGCACGCGCGACATCAGCGCCTCGGCCTCGACGCGACGAGGTGCGAGCTTCGGGCGATTGCCGACGATCTGCACCGACACGTTGCCGACGCGCCACCCCGCAGCCTCGACGAGTCGCCGGGTCTCGGCGAGGAACACCTCGCCGTGCGCTCCGGCGAACCGCGCGTCGGCCGTGCCGAACACCTGGCCGACGTCGCCGAGGCCCGCGGCCGCGAGCATGGCGTCGCAGATCGCGTGCGCTGCCGCGTCGCCGTCGGAGTGGCCCGAGAGACCGCGTTCGCCCGGCCACTCGAGGCCCGCGAGCCAGAGCGGCGTCGACGGGTCGTCGGCGAAGGCGTGCACATCGCTGCCGGTGCCGACTCGCGGCCAGAGCCGAGCGGGCGACGGCGCCCCATCCGGTGCCGCGGACCCTCCAGCGTCGACGGCCGCCCGGCCGGCGGCCTCGGCGACGAGCTGCTCGGCGCGGTGCAGGTCGGCGGGCACGGTGATCTTGAACGCCCGCACATCGCCGGGCACGGCGTCGACGACCAGGCCGGTGGATGCCACGAGCGCCGCGTCGTCCGTGAACTCGCCGTGCGCCGTGGCGTACGCGTGGTCGAGCGAGGCGCGCGGAAATCCTTGGGGTGTCTGCACCGCCCGCAGGCTGGAGCGATCGACGGTCTCGAGCACGCGGCCGTCGTCGGAGACGCGCTTGACGGTGTCGACGACGTCGAGCGCGGGCACGATGCCGCGTCGCCGCGCGCGGACGGCGCCGACGACCTCATCGAAGAGCAGGCCGGGCGCGAGCGCGCGTGCGGCATCGTGCACGAGCACGACGTCGACGCCGGCGGGAAGCACGGCGAGGCCGTTCGCGACGGACTCCTGGCGCGTCGCTCCGCCGGACACGACGTCGAGCGCCGCGGTCGACGCCGCGGCGATGGGTGCGAACCGAGCCCGCGTCGACTCGATGCGCTCCCCCGGCACGACGAGCACGAGGTGCGGCGTCTCGCGCATGCCGAGCACGGAATCGACCGCGACGGAGAGCACCGTGCCGGAACCGAGCGGCACGAACGCCTTCGGCTCGACATGCCCGAGCCGGGTGCCGCTGCCCGCGGCGACGACGATGACAGCGATCGCAGAACTCACGGTTCGAGCGTACTCGGGCACCGGGACCGCCGCAGAAACGACGAACGGCGGGTGCATGGGCAC
>NZ_JBHURI010000142.1:0-5302 GCF_042673425.1 Agromyces sp. NPDC056965
GCGGAGGGACCCGCGGGCGGCCGGCGTTCGGCGCGCCCGCGGCATCCGCTCGGCTGCGGTGCCGTGCCGTGCCGTGCCGCGTCGGGGCGTGCAGTGCCGCGCCGTGCCGTGCCGCGTCGGGGCGTGCAGTGCCGTGCAGTCCGGCCGAGGCGATCGGCTCAGCCGAGGCGGTCGGCCGGGAGGGCGAGGAAGTCGGCGGCGGCGCTGCGCGCCATCCGTTCGCCGACCTCCGCGACGGGCCCGTCGAGGTGCCCGTTCGGTCGCACGGTGAGCCGTTTCGGGCACGTGAGCGCGTGGTAGACGGCGAACTGGCCCCGCGGGTCGACGGCGGGATCGAGCACCGCCGCCGCGACGTGCACCGGCACGTCGATGCGCCGTGCCGCGACGGCGGCGTCGAAGTAGCCGAGCACCGGGCGCACCTCGGGGTGCTGCTGCAGGTGCCGGCGCACGGCCTCGCCGCTGCCCGTGCAGCGGCGGGTGAGGCGGATCGAATGGTGTCCGAAGCTCGGCACGTCGAGCGAGGCGCGACGGAAGCGGGCGTCCCACGGGAGGGCCATCGCCCCGATGCCGCCGCCGAAGCTGCCGCCGCTGAAGTCGAGCGCCTCGGCGGCCGCCGGTGCGGCGTCGAGCAGCACGGTCGCGGCTCGCCAGACATCCGCTGCGGCGAAGCGGTGCGAGTAGGTGTCGCGGTGCGCGATGCCCGCGAGCACGTGCTCGTCGGGCAGCGCGGGGAAGCGGCTCGAGGTGTTGGGCGCCGTGCCGGGAGCGGCCGGGAAGACGGCGGCGGTGTCGGCGGGCACTTGCTCGAGGTCGGGGGCGGTGCGGCCGCCGTAGCCGTGTCCGATCACGAGGCCGCGGCGCACGGATGCCTCGGCGCGCGGGACCACGAGGAACGCCACGGCCTGTTCGCCGGCGGATGACTCGAACCGGATCTCCGTCACGAGGTGGGTCGCGGTGGCCTCGAGGTCGCGCACGCGCCGCCAGGCGACGGGGCCCGTACCGAGCTCATCGAACGTGCCCCGCCAGAACTCGTCGAAGTCGGCGGGCTCCTCGGCCCGCGCAGGCGGCGACAGGAGCGCCGTCAACGAGTACTCCGTCAGTTCCTCGGATCGGTTCGGGGTCACCGTGTGCTCCTCTCAGGACGCGTGCATGGTCGACGCTATCGGCACCGCTGACAGCATGACCGTTGACACTCTCGCATATCGAATGCATCATATGCATTATGGATTCAACGACGAGCCAGGCCACTGACCATGCTGCGATCGATGACGACTCTGGAGCCGGCACCGGCTCGGGGCTGTGGAGCCGGCGTTCAGCGCTCCAGCTGCTCCTGGCCGCGGGCGTGCTCCCCGCGGTGCTCGGCGGCCAGCCGGAAGCCGCCGCGGCGGATCCGGGGTTCAGCGCCGCGAACGGCGCCTACGCCGACGCCCTGCGCCGGCTCGACAAGCCGAACCTCTCCCTGACGCGAATCGCACGACTCGTCGGACGCAAGCATCGGATGACCTTCTTCCAGGCCCGGTGGGACGGCGGGGAGACGATCGTCCGCGATCTCGAGATCAAGCACGACGGCGGATGGCTGTCGTTGACCGATCCCGAGCACCGCTTCGACGAGCAATGGGTCGTACTGGCCGGCACGCTCCCCTCGGGCAGCGCACCCGAACTGTACGGGCCGTTGCAGCCGGCCTGGCTGGGCTTCACCTCGTATCGGCGCCTCAATGGGCGGGCGATCGAACTGCGGACCAGCACCGACGACGTGGAGCTCATCGTGCGCTGGCGGCTCGACGGAGACCATCCCGAGGCGCACTACGTGCTGAAGGCCAAGAAGGCCGGCGACTACCTCGTCGGGTACCAGAGCCAGGACGCCAAGACGCTCGACGACCTCAGCGAGGTGCTCTGCGGCTCGTACCAGCACGCGCTCACCGTGGTCGACGGTTCGGCCCCGCTCGGCGCATGGGAGTTGTTCGCGCCGATGGCGCTGACCCAGTACGCGGTCGCCGACGTCGCCGTCACCTCGGGGGTGTACCTGCCCGCCGAGGTGGCCGAGTTCGTGCACGAGCGCCAACTGATGTCGGATCGCCAGCCCTACGGGATGAGCCTCCGGAACGACAGCCTCGACATCGTGCCGTCGGTCTACGCACCGCAACCGGGCCTTCGAACGGCCATGGCCGCCGGTGAGCGACGCGGCTTCGCCTTCGGGCTGGCGGCTCGCGCCGGAACGCTGTACGACACCTACACCGAGCTGTGCCGCGGCGAGTACGGCATGACGGCCTACCGGAGCAACGTCTACGACCGGTCGCTGACGGACGCCGTGCACGCGATGACGGAGCTGATCGCGATCGAGCCCGACGGCGACGACTCGGTCGACTTCATCCCCTCGTACTCGGGTTGGTGGAACCGCGCCAAGGGGTTCGTCGACGTGGAGAACGAGGATGCGGTGCGCACCGCGGCCAGCGGCGTGCTGCTCTCGGCGCACTACCTGACCGGCACGGCGGACGGCACGCTCTACGACCGGCGGGCCCGCCCGGCCATCGAGTACCAGCTCTCGCGCAAGGGCATCGGGCACTCACCCGTGATCGGCGGCTCGGTCTACAACGACAAGACGCAGTACCGGATCGGCCGGATCCCCACGGACGCGGTGAACCTGACCGCGCTCTCCCAGCTCACCCACGGCCGCAACGCGGGGATCCAGCGCCTCGCGGTGCAGGCCACCAAGGCCGGCGTCGTCGGGCAGAGCCGGGCGCCGTTCGCGACCGCACTGGCGACGTACCAGCTCACGGGAGACCCGGCCTACCTCGCCGAGGCGACCCTGATCGGCCGGCGCTACGTGCAGGAGGAGATCCTCACGCCGTATCGCGGCAACGGGCAGCCGCCGGGCGGATTCGCCTACAGCTTCTCGAAGTACTGGGTCGACCTGCTCGTGCTGTTCGAGCTGACCGGCGAGGCCGTCTTCCTCGAGGGGGCGCATCGCGAGGCGCAACGGTTCATCACCCAGACCGCGGTGCGCCCGGTGCCGAACCAGAAGGTCACCGTGCCCGAGGGGCACGTGATCACGCAGCAGTACGACTGGGAGTCGCGGAGCTCCCTGCCCGAGTATCCGACCACCGACGTCGCGACCGAGACCGTGCCCGCCTGGTACGTCTCGCCGACCGGCCTCACCTTCGAGGCGCTCTCATCGTTCAAGCTCGGGGTCAGTTCGCTCACCGACCCGGGCGGCGGATACGTCTTCAACCCGTGCTGGGCCGGAGCGCTGCTGCGACTCGCGCACCACACCGGGGACTCGATGCTCGCCGACGTCGCGCACAACATGGTGATCGGCCGGTTCACCACGTATCCCGGGTACTACAGCCGCCAGTTCCAGGTGGCGCAGATGAAGCCCGACTTCGCCACGAGCGGCCCGGTCGGGATCACCGGGTACTACTTCCACCACGCACCCGCCCAGCTCGGCCTCGCGATGGACTACCTGATCAACGAGAGCTACTACCGCAGCTCGGGTGCGATCGACTTCCCGCACGTGTTCGAGGCCGACTTCGCCTACTTCAAGTTCTTCGCCTTCGGCCACGCCCCCGGCACCTTCTTCGGCGAGGGCGGCGTCTGGCCGTACTTCCCGGCCGGCCTGATCTCGCTCGACAACCCGTTGGTCAACTGGATGACCGCGGTCGGCAACGACGCCCTGTACGTCAGCCTCACGAACTCCGCGGCCGACGCGCAGTCCGTGGTCGTCGACCTCACCGGCGAGCTGACGGGACTCTCGTCCGGCGATGCGCCGGTGGTCGAGGTCGTGGCCGCCGACGGCACCCGCTCGACCCAGACCGTCGCACGCGGCCGCATCAAGGTCCGCGTGCCCGGCCACGGACTCGTCGCCCTGGTCGTGCGGGGCGTCACGGTCGAGCGACCGGCGCTGCCGTTCGACGACATCGTCGACCACGGCCCCGACAGCTTCCACGAGGTCGACTCCGATCCGGCGACCGACTACGGCCTCGCCCGCGGGGTGCTGCTCGTGCGGCCCGGCCGCGCCGGCTACGACGCCTACGTGCAGATCGACACGGAGGAGCCGGCCACCCTCGGCTACCGCATCGGCGACGGGCCGGCGAAGCAGGCGGCGGCGAAGGGCTACCCCTACGAGTGGACGATCCCCGTCGACTCGTCGGCCGACGAGTTCAGCTACGCGATCACCGTCGGCTCGGCGACCACCGACGAGGTCACCCTGCGCCTGCCCGGCCGCATCAGCGGCGCCGACACCGGGGTGGCCGGCGACGTGGTCGCCCAGGCGACCGGCACGGCCGGCGACCGGGTGCCGCTCGTCATCGAGGTGCGCAACGCCACCGACGAGCCGTTCGCCGGCGACGTGGCACTGACGCTGCCCGACGGCTGGCAGCTCGACGGCGGCGTTCCGAGCGTCTCGGTGCCCGCGCAGACGACCACCAGGGTCGACGCCGCGGCGATCATCGCGCCGGGTTCCACGCCCGGCGAGGTCCGGATCGAGGCATCCGTGCCCGTCGCCGACGGTGAGCCCGTGGTGCTGCGCCCGGCGGCGATCGACGTGATCGACAGCCGCCGGCTGGTCTCGCTCACCACCGACACCGCCATCGTCAGCGGTCCGGGCGCGACTGCGCGGCTCACCGCCCTGGTGATCAACACCGGCGTCACCCCGCTCCGCGCCACGCTCGCGCTCTTCGGCGTGACCGGGTGGAGCGTCGGCCAGAAGGACGTCGTGATCGAGGTGCCGCCGCGGTCCGACCTGACCCACACCTGGACGGTGACGGCCGGATCGGCCGTGAAGCCGGGATCGACGAGCCGGTTCGAGGCGCGGCTCGACGGGACCCTCCGCCGCGGCGTGCTCGTGCGGGTCGCCGACGAGGGGCTGATCGCCCACACGCAGTCGCCGTGGCCCGGCTACCTGGAGACCGGCCTGTGGTTCCCGAGCGGCCTGACCGGCTGGAACGGCACCCGGACCCGCTACAGCGACGTCGACTCCGTGGGCAGCACCGTGACCTGGCAGGTGAACCTGCCGGAGCCCGGCGAGTACCGGGTCTCCGTCTGGTACCCGACGAACCCGACGACCACGACCTCGGCGGCCTACGTCGTCGAGCACGAGGGCGGCAGCACCGAGGTCGTCGTGAACCAGACCGAGGGGGCGGCGGAATGGCGCCGGCTCGGCACCTTCCGCTACGGCGCCGGCGCCGTCGGCGTGGTGCGCCTCGAGGTCCGCAACACCGCGTTCCACCGCGTCAGTGCGGCGCAGTTCGTCCGCGTCGGGGACTGACAGCGGAAACCCGCCGGCCGAGTGCGATGTGCACCGGCC
>NZ_JBHURI010000143.1:0-5269 GCF_042673425.1 Agromyces sp. NPDC056965
CCGCGAGTCGATTCGACTCGCGGCGCTTCTGTCATAGGCCCATCGATCAGGCAGGACCGGACCGATCAGGCAGGCCCGGGGCGCTACGCGCCGACCGGATCGACGACCGAGATCGGCCGCGTCGGCGGCTCGTGCCGCACGGGCATCGCCGCGATCACCCGCTTCAGGCGCCATGCGGCGAAGACCGCGAGCACGCTGAGCGCGAGGTGCATGCCGAGGAACGCGTCGCCGAGGCCGGCGCCGAGCAGCACGCCCGCGACGAGCGGGCCGGCCGCGGTGAACGCCGTCTGCAGCGCCGACATCGCGCCGAGCGTGCTGCCGACCATGCCCTTGCGTGCGAGCGAGGCGATGAGCGGGTTCAGCACGGGGCTGTAGATCGTCTCGCCCACCGCGAAGATGCCGTACGTCATGACGAACATCGCCGACGCGACGCCCGGCGCGAGCTGCGCGCTCGCGAGCACGAGCCACGCGACGACCCAGATGCCGCCGACGGCCATGAGCAGGATGGGCGCGCTGACCTTCGCCGTGAGTCGCACGACCACGACCTGCAGCGCGACGATCACGATGCAGTTGACTGCCGCCGCCGTGCCGACCGCGACGGGGTCGACCTCGAGCACGGTGATGCCGAATGCGGGAATGCCCGACTCGAACTGCGCGTAGAACCCGAGCGCGAGCGCGATCATGATGACCGAGGTCCAGCGGAGCGCGGGGTTCGCGAACACGAGCCGGAAGGCGCCCGGTCGGCGTTCGCCGGCCAGGCCGGTGACCGCATCGGCCGTGAACTCGGCGCTGCGCCGGGCCCCGCGTCCGGCGAGCGCGATGATCGCCGACGACACGGCGAACCCGGCGGCGGCCATGAGGAACCCGATGTCGAGTCCGTCGTGCCGGCCGAGGTCGATGATCTGCCCGGCGAAGAACGCGCCGGCCGCCATGCCGAGGGCCTCGCCGGTGAACTTGTACGCGAAGACCTTGCGTCGGTCGTCGGTCGACGACCAGTCGAGCGCGAGCACCTGCTTCGCGGGGACCGCGGCGGCGAGCCCCAGTCCGAAGACGAGCATGCCGCCGAGGAAGACGGCGGGGCCGTCGGCGAAGATCAGCGAGGCTGCGCCGGCGGCGCCGAGCAGCTGTGCGACGACGGCGACGTGCACGGGGTTGTAGCGGTCGGCGAGCCTGCCCGCGATCGGCGCGGCGGCGAGCGCGCCGACGGAGAAGAGCGACGAAGCGGCGGCAGCGACGAGTGCGCCCCAGCCGCGGGTGTCGGCCGCGTACGCGTACTGGTACGGGAGCACGGCGCCCCAGCCGAGCATGCCGATGCTCGATGCGAGAATGAGCAGCTTCGCGCGCATGGGCACGCCACCTTTCCGGGAGTCGGGGTCTCGAACGAGACGGATGCCTCACCCGTACCTGACCGGAGGGGAGGCGATGATTCGAATACGAACTATTCGATATCGAAATATTAGCAACCGAACATCGCGTGCGAGAATTCCCGTATGGCCAAACGCACCCCGTCAGCGCAGGAACTGCACCGTCGCGCTGTCGCGACCTACGTCGCAGCGGGCGGCGAGGAGTCCGTGCAGCGGGTGATCACCGCCGTGCAGGGGCTCACGAAGAAGCTCGACCAGTGGTACGTCAGGCAGCTCGCCGACCTCGACGTGAGCTCGGGCGAATGGGCCGTCGTCACCTCGCTCGCGAAGGCCGGGGAGGCGCTCACCCCGAGTCAGCTCGCCGAGCTCACGAACGTGGCACCGTCGTCGATGACGCATCGCCTCGACAAGCTCGCCGAGCGCGGCCTCGTCGAGCGCGCGGCCGACCCCGACAACCGCACCCGCATCCTCGTGAGCCTCACCGAGGAGGGGTGGGGGCTGTTCAGTCAGGCGATCCGCGACTCCGACGTCGTCGAGTCCGACGTACTGCAAGACCTCGGCGACGCCGAACGCGCGGAGCTCGCGCGTCTCCTCGAGGTCGTCATCGCCCGGCTCGACGACATCGACGCCTGACCACGCCGACGCTCACCACGCCACGCCACGCCACGCTGGCGACGACGCGTCAGTCGTTCGCGCGGTCCCACAGGTGCGCGCGCAACTGCTCGACGACGAGTTCGTGATCGGCGAGCTCGGGCAACCCCGAGACGCCGACGGCGCCGATGACCCCGACCTCGCGGATCCTGATCGGCACCACCCCGCCGTGCGCCGCGAACTCCCGCGGGTCGAGGCGGGCGTGCACGTCGAAGTCCTCGCCTTTCGCGCGGAACTCCTCGCCGACGAGCAGCGAGGCCTGCCCGTACCGTTCGACGACGCGGTGCTTGCGATCGAGCCAGGCGTCGTTGTCGGCGGTCGCGCCCGGCAGGGCGGCATGGAACACGCGCTGCTGCCCGAACCAGATCGCGATCGCGACCGGATGCCCCGCCTCGGCGGCTGCTGCACGGAGACGCCCGCCGAGCACCCACGCGTCGTCGAGCGTGAACCGATCGAACTGCAGTTCGGATGCCTCGGCGACGAGCCGTTCGAGGAGCTCGCTCATGGGCGCAGCAGCACCTTCGTCGCGCGCCGCTCGTCCATCGCGGCGTAGGCCTCGGCGGCTTCGGCGAGCGGGAGCTCGAGGTCGAAGACGAGCCCCGGCTCGATCGCGCCCGACCGCACATCGGGCAGCAGCTCCTCGATGTAGCCGCGCACGGGCGCGACGCCGCCGTTCACGCCGACGTTGCGGTTGAAGAGGGGGCGCACGGGCAGCTCCGGTCCGCCGTTCGGCGCACCGACGTAGCCGACCATACCGCCGGGCCGGGTGGAACGGATCGCCTGATCCATCGACTCCTTCGTGCCGACGCACTCGAGCACCCGGTCGGCGCCGATGCCCCCGGTGAGCTCCTGCACCCGCGCGACGCCCTCGGCCCCGCGCTCCTCGACGACGTGCGTCGCACCGAACCGGCGAGCGAGCGCCTGTCGCTCGGGATGCCGCGACATCGCGATGATCGTCGTGGCACCGAGCCGCTTCGACGCGATGATCGCGCAGAGGCCGACCGCACCGTCCCCGACCACGGCGACCGAGTCTCCGGCCGAGACGCCGGCGGAGACCGCGGCGTGGTGGCCGGTGCCCATCACGTCGGCGAGGCTCAGCAGGCCCGGCACCTCGTCGTCGCCGACGGGTCCGGGCACGACGACGAGCGTGCCGTCGGCGAGCGGCACGCGAACCCGCTCGCCCTGGCCGCCGTCGGCGAATGCGCCGAGGCGGTCGTCGGAGCCCCACCATCCGCCGTTCAGGCACGAGGTCGAGACGCCGTTGCGGCAGTTCGCGCACGTGTTGTCGCACACGTAGAAGGGGGCGATCACGAAGTCGCCGACGGCGACCACCGTCACATCGTCGCCGATCGCCTCGACGACGCCGATGAACTCGTGCCCGATGCGATGCGGCTCATGCGTGGGGGTCACGCCCCGGTACGGCCAGAGGTCGGAGCCGCAGACGCACGCGGCGACGACCTTCACGATGGCGTCGGCGCCGGTGGAGAGCACCGGGTCGGGAACGGTTTCGACACGGATGTCGCGGGGCGCGTGGATGACAGTGGCGAGCATGCACCGAGCCTACGCTCGCCGCCCCCGACCGCGACGGTCGAACGCGGCCGCGCTCAGACGTGCGGCACGAACTCCTGCCACGCGAGCCGCTTCTCGCGCCGCGGATCGAGTTCGACGCGATCGACCCGATCGAAGACGAGCGTTCGCCTGGCCGTGTCGTCGTATCGCGGCCAGCCGCCGAGCGGCGCACCGGATGCCGCGAGCGCGACCCAGTGCGCCTGCATGCGCCGCCCGACCGCGCGGAACATGCGTCGCCCGCCGAGCATCGTGAGCCCCGCACCGGTCGGCGTGTCGAACTTCTCGAACAGGGCGAAGAGTTCGAGCCCGTGCGTCGCATCGAGACCGAGGAGCCGCGGCATCCTCGGGGCCGCATCGAATCGGTACATCCATGTCGGTGCGTACCGCGAATGCCGCTCCGCCACTTTCACCGTCGGGAACCAGAACGTGAAGTCGCCGGCGAAGTCGGCGGCCGGCCGTCGCTCCGGAAGCTCCGGATACTGCCGCTTGATGGCCTTGCGCGAGCGCTTGCGCGTGTTCGCGAAGATCGCGCGGATGCGCGGCTTCGTCGTCGGGAGGATGCCGATGCGGCCCTCGAACAGCGATCCCTCGCGATCGTTCGTGCCGATGATGAGCGGCACCCGATGCGCGAGCCCGTCGCGGAACGCGTCGAGCGGGCGGTGCGGCAGGAACTCGCCGTCGATCACGGGCGCGAGGCAGATCGTGCCGGGGTCCTCGTCGGGAGTGCGGATCGTGAGGGCCGTCGTCGCGTCGGCGAGCTGCTTGGCGTGGGCGGTGCACAACATCGTCGCGGCATCTTCGACCGACTCGCTCTCGAGGTCGTCGTCGTCGACCACGCGGCTGAGCAGCTGCACGTACTCGCGGGCCCAGCGCGCCGTCGTCTCGGGCAGGTACACGGCGTTCGCGGGCGAGCTCTGCGAGATCGCGCTGCTGAACAGCCCACCGGCGGCGGGCACCGTGAGCAGCGTCGTCACCGAGTTCGCGCCGGCGGACTCGCCGAAGAGCGTCACGCGGTCGGGGTCGCCCCCGAACGAGCGGATGTTGCGGCGCACCCATTCGAGCGCGGCGACCTGGTCTCGCAGGCCGAGGTTCGCCTCGATCGGGCGCTCGGGCCTCGAGTAGACGCGCAGGTCGAGCCAGCCGAGCGCCCCGAGGCGATAGTTCATGCTGACGTAGACGATGCCGTGTTCGCGCGCGAGCCGTTCGCCCTGTCGCGGGTACTCGCCCGAGGAGCCGACGCTGTAGGCGCCGCCGTGGATGAACACCATGACCGGTCGGCCCGAGGTCGAGTCGATGCCGTCGGGTGCGATCACGTTGACGCTCAGGCAGTCCTCGCTCCGCGCGAGGCCCGGCGCCGCGCCCATGAACTGGCCCTTCCGTCGCTGCGGCGCGACCGGGCCGAACTCGACCGCGTCGCGCACGCCGTCCCAGCCCGCCGCCGCGCGGGGCGCACGGAACCGGGACTCCCCTCCCGTCGACGCCGCGTACGGGATGCCCCGCCAGCAGCGCACACCGCGCCTGAGCACCCCTCGTACCGCGCCCGTCTCGGTCTCGACGACGAGCGCGCGATCGACCTGCACCCCTGCCCCCAGCAGCATGTCCGGGAGCCTACGCCTGTCGGGTGAACGCCGGCATCCGGTCGTCGAACCGCGAGTGAACGCCGCGGGGCCGGGCTGCGCTCGCGC
>NZ_JBHURI010000144.1:0-5250 GCF_042673425.1 Agromyces sp. NPDC056965
CCGCAGGCGCGGGCCTGCGGCATCCGCTCTGCTGCTCAGTCCGCCGGCGGCGTCGGCTCCGGGTGCGTCGGAGGAGCCGATGCATCGAGCGCCGCACGTGCCAGCATCGTCGAGCCGGCCACCGCGGCGGGCATCGCGATCACCGCTCCGAGCGGCACCATGAAGCACAACTGGGTCGCGACCCCGAACCCGAGCAGCTGGGCCCGGTGGCCGCGAAGCGCAGCCGCGCGATCGGCCGCGGTCATGCCTCGGGCCTCGAAGGCGCGCCCGGTGAGCTCTCGTGCAAGCAGCCACCCCGACAGCGTCACACCCAGCACCGGGGCGGCGACCGATCCGACCACCGGCACGAGGCCGATCAGGCCGACGACGAGGGCCGCGGCGACTCCGAGCGAGATGAGCGCTGCGGCGTCGACTGCGGCTCGCCAGAAACCGGCGCCGCGATCGGCCACGTCGCCGCCGAGTTCGACTTCGACCGCTCGCCAGATGCGCTCGTAGAACGGATCGCCGACCGCGAGCGTGATCGCGGTGAAGGTGACGGCCGCGAGCAGCACTGCGCCGGCGAAGGTCACTGCTGCGATGGCGATGCGCAGCGATGCGGTCCAGAACGCGTCCCACCGCTCGGCGAACGGCGTCGCCCATTCGACGATCGCCGGCAGCTGGATGCCGAGTGCCACGAGCGCGGCGAGCACGATCGCGAAGACGATCGCGGCCGGGATCAGGCCGAGGGCCATCACGCCCGGCCGGCGTCCCCAGAACCCGAAGCCGCGCAGCAGCAGGCCGGCACCCGAGAGGAATCGCCTGAGCATCCCATCAGACTACGGCGGAGCCGGGCGGCTTCCAGACGATCACGGTCTTCGCCGAGCGCGACGATTCCAACGTCGTGCACCGGAGTCGCTCGTCTCAGTGCGCGCGGCGGGCGCTCGGCAGCAGGCGGGCCCGGGACGCCGTGAGGTGATCGCGCATCGCGCGCTCTGCGGCGTCGGCGTCGTGCTCGGCGATCGCCTCGACGATGCGTTCGTGTTCGTCGACGGTCGTGTCGCCGGCGCTCTTCTCGTACGAGAGGCGGAACGCGTGCAGGTGGAAGTGCGTGCGTTCGAGAGCACGTTCGACGGCCTGGTTGCCCGAAGCGCGAGCGATCAACGAGTGCAGGCGACCGTCGTGCTGGCTGAAGCGTGCATAGCTCCAGGCGTCGTCGTCGTCGGGGGCCTCGTGGTACATGCGGAGCTCATCGCGCAGGGCGGCGATGGTGGCGGCGTCGGCGTGCTCGGCCGCCAGGCGGGCCGAGGCGGGTTCGAGCAGGAGCCGGAGCTCGTAGAGGTCGACGAGCTCCTTCTCGGTGAGCACCGAGGTCGTCCGGTAGCCCTTGAGGTGCGTCTTGCTCACCAGCCCGGCGTCCTCGAGGCGGGTCAGCGCCTCGCGGACGGGCGTCGGGGAGACGTCGAGCTGCTTCGCGATGCGGTTGATGTTGATGCGGGAGTCGGCGGGCAGTTCGTTGCTCAGCACGAACGCGACGAGTCGCTTGTAGACGTCTTCGCCGAGCGTCGCATCGGGGGCGATCGGCTCGGCGTCATCGCGGCTTCCCATCCTCGAATCCTACTGAGCGAGCGTCGTCGGCCGGTCCGGACGCCGCCCACAGGCGGCGGCTGAGGCGCGGGATTGGTGTGCAAGAATCAAATACAATACGATTTCCGCCGTACGCAACGTTGCCGTACACGACGAATGGAAGCAGTGCCGCCATGACCGTGATCACCAGAGCCGTCGCGCGCCTCATCGACATCGAGGTCGAGAAGGTCCGCACCGACGCGATGCAGTCGTTCCTGAAGCAGGAGACGCTCGTCGTCGACATCGAGACGGACGACGGCGTCACCGGTCGCGGGTACTCGTACACGATCGGCACGGGCGGCCGTGCTGCACTCTCGATGCTCAACGAGCACCTGCTCCGCCTCCTGACGGGGGAGGACCCGATGAACACCGAGCACCTCTGGCGCAAGCTCTACGACTCGACGCGCGCGACGAGCGTCGGGGTTCTCACCGCGCTCGCCCTCGCCGCGGTCGACACCGCGCTCTGGGACATCCGGTCGAAGAGCTCCGGCCGGCCGCTGTGGCAGGAAGCCGGAGGCTTCCGCCAGGCCGTGCCGCTGTACGACACCGAAGGCGGCTGGCTCCACATCCCCGAGCACGAACTCGTCGAAGAGGCGCTCGCCTCCGCGGCGAAGGGATGGAAGGGCGTCAAGGTCAAGGTCGGCAAGCCGTCGCTCGCCGAGGACGTCTCGCGCATCGCGGCGGTTCGTGCCGCCGTCGGCGACGACGTCGAGATCATGGTCGACGCCAACCAGAGCATGACGGCCGCCGAGGCGATCCGTCGTGCCGCGGCCTTCGAGCCCTACCGGCTCGGCTGGTTCGAGGAGCCGCTCCCGGCGGAGGACGTCGCGGGGCATGAACGGCTCGCACGCTCCACGAGCATCCCGATCGCGGTCGGCGAGTCGATCTACTCGATCGGCTCGTTCCGCGAGTACCTGCAGCGCGGGGCGGCGAGCATCGTCCAGGTCGACGTCGCACGGATCGGCGGCATCACGCCCTGGCTGAAGGTCGCACATCTCGCCGAGGCGTTCAACGTCGCGGTGAGCCCGCACTTCCTGATGGAGCTCCACGTCAGCCTCGTCGCGGCGATCCCGAACGGCCGCTTCGTCGAGCACATCCCGCAGTTGCGCGCCGTCACCCACGAGGAGATCGCGATCCGCGACGGGCATGCGTTCGCGCCGAATCACCCCGGCCTCGGAATCGTCTGGGACGACGACGAGCTCGACAACCGCGTGGTCGCCTGAGCCGCGACCGCCAGGACCGAACGAAAGGACAATGATGTCAGCACAACCGAGCACCGTCGAAGAGAAGGACCGGTCGTCCGCCGTGAGCCACAAGGAGACCCGCCGCGTCGCTGCGGCGACCCTCATCGGCTCGGCCCTCGAATGGTACGACTTCTACCTCTACGGCACCGCAGCCGCCCTCGTCTTCAACCGCATCATCTTCGTCAACGAGGATCCGCTCGTCGGCACGATGGCGGCGTTCGCCGCCTTCGCGCTCGGGTACGTCATCCGCCCCCTCGGCGGACTCATCTTCGGCCGGCTCGGCGACCGCCTCGGGCGCAAGTACGTGCTGGTCCTGACCCTGCTGATCATGGGCATCTCGACCGTGCTCATGGCCTTCCTGCCGACCTACGAGCAGATCGGGCTCTGGGCGCCGGTCATCCTGCTCCTGCTCCGCCTCGTCCAGGGCATCGGAGCGGGGGCCGAGTTCGGCGGCGCCGCGATCTTCTCGGTCGAGCACGCCTCGCCGAGGAAGCGCGGCCTGCAGGGTGCGTGGCCGGCCGTCGGCGTCTACCTCGGCCTCCTCCTCGCCTCGGGCGCGTTCGCGATCATCACGCAGCTGCCCGAGGAGGACTTCCTCGCGTGGGGATGGCGCATCCCCTTCGCCGCGAGCATCATCGTGGTCGTCGTCGCCCTCGTGATCCGACTGAAGATCAGCGAGACGCCGGCGTTCGTCGAGGCGGCCACCGAGGACAAGGCACCCGTCACCCCGCTGAAGGACGTCTTCTCGAAGGAATGGCGCGGAATCCTCGTGCTCATCGGCACGCAGACCCCGCAGAACGTCATCGCCTACGTGAACCTCACGTTCATCGCGGCCTACATCACCGGCACGCTCTCGCTCGCGAACAGCATCGGCCCCATCGCGGTGACGGTCGCGACCGCGACCACCATGATCACACTGCCGCTCTTCGGCGCGCTGTCCGATCGCATCGGCCGAAAGCCCGTGGTGCTCACGGGCATCGTGTTCTCAGCGCTGTTCGCGTTCCCGTACTTCTACATCATCGACAACTCCGAGACCGCGCTCGGGGTCACGATCGCCGTCACGGCGAGCCTCGGCGTGGGAGTCGGCGCGATGTTCGGGCCGCAGGGCGCCTACTTCTCGGAGCTCTTCACCAGTCGGTCGCGGTTCACCGGGCTCGCGTTCAGTCGTGAGGTCGCGGGCGCGGTCTCCGGCGGGTTCACCCCGCTGATCGCGATCGCGCTCGTCGCGGCGGCGGGCGGCAGCTCGTGGATGGTGGCGGTCTTCATCATCGCCGCGTGCGTGATCGGCTTCATCGCCACCGCGGTCGGGCCCGAGACGCTCGGACGCAGTCTGCGCGTCTCGACCGTGCCCGAGCTGCAGGCGTCGTCGAAGCGATTCGTGGACTGACCGACCCGAGCGACGCCGCTCGCCGGTCCGTCCGGTCGAGCTCCGATCGCCGCGATCGAGCTTGACGGGCGACCCGCGACGTGCTCGCATGGCGGCATGGAGCAAGCGACACCCGCGACATCCGGCCTCATCGACGACGACCGCCTCGACGACCTCGAGCGGGAGTTCGTCGGCCGGGTGCGCGGGCGCGTGCTCGAGATCGGGGCCGGCGAAGGCGAGAACTTCGGAGCCCTGCACCCCGACGTCGAGTGGATCGGACTCGAGCCCGACGCCGAGCGCCGGGCCGAGCTCGCGCAGCGGGCCCGCGAGTGGGGTCACGGCGGCGAGCCGCTCGATGCCGTGGCCGAGGCCATCCCGCTGCCCGATCGCTCCGTCGACGCGGTCATCGCGACGTACGTGCTCTGCTCGGTCGCCGATCCGGCGGTCGCGCTGGCCGAGGTGCGCCGGGTGCTCGTGCCCGGCGGCCGGGTCGTCTTCGTCGACCATGTCGCGGCGCCGCCGCGCACCGCGAAGCGGGTCGTGCAGCGCATCGCGACCCCGTTCACGGCGAGGTTCTGCCACGGCTGCCATTGGGACCGCGAGACCGGCCTGGCCCTCGTCGCGGCGGGGTTCATCGGCGACGACGTGCGGCCGCTCCGCGTGCGGTCGATGCCGTTCGGCCCCGTGCCGACCCTGCTCTTCGACGGTCATGCACCCTGACCTGCACGAGGCGAGGCCGGCGGCGCCGGGGCATCCGTGCCGGTCGACTAGCCTCGGAACATGAGCCGCACCGTCTGGACCGTCATCGGCGTGATCGTCGCCGTCGTGATCGCGTGGTTCCTCGTCGACGTGCTCTTCAGCCTGCTCTGGTTCGTCGGCAAGCTCGTGATCGTCGCGGTGGTCGCGGTCATCGTCTACTTCGTGCTGCGGAGCGTCTTCGGCGGCCGGGCCGGCGACGGGCGCGACTCGATCGATCGCTGACCGCGTCGGGACCACTCGTGTCGCACGGGACCCGGGATGTCTCCGGTCCTGTGCGAC
>NZ_JBHURI010000145.1:0-5244 GCF_042673425.1 Agromyces sp. NPDC056965
CCCCGAGGTGTCCCGACCTCGGGGGCGACTGCCGTCTCTGCGCGGTCAGGCCGCGGGTTCCGGTGAGGGCGCGGGGCTGACGGTCGACGCGGGCGCCGCGGCATCCGACGGTTCGACGCTCGGGGCACTCGACTCGCTGGACCTCGTCGCCGGGCGCTTGATCGCGAACATCGGGATCGTGTACCCGCACAACGGGCCGATGAGCAGGGCGAAGGCGACCGTGCCGATGCCCACGTTGCCGCCGAGCGCCCAGCCGATCGCGAGCACGATGAGCTCGATGCCCGTGCGCACGATCCAGATCTTCCAGCCGGTGACGCGGTGGAGGCCGGTCATGAGGCCGTCGCGCGGGCCGGGGCCGAAGTGCGCGCCGATGTAGAGGCCGGTCGCGATGGCGAGCACGACGATGCCGGCGGGAAGCAGCAGTATGCGCACCCACAGGTCGAGTCCCGGCGGGATGAGCCAGAGGCCGATGTCGGCCGAGGGGCCGACGAGCAGCGCGTTCATGACGGTGCCGAAGCCGAGCCGCTGCCGGATCGGGATCCAGAGCAGCAGCACGATGCCGCTGAGCACGACGGTGATGAGGCCGAAGCCGAGCCCCGTCTGCTTCGCGATGCCCTGGGTCAGCACGTCCCACGGGGCGACGCCGAGCTCACCGCGCACGATGAGCGCGATGCCGAGGCCGTAGAGGAACAGGCCGACGAAGAGCTGCACGAATCGGCGCACGAGTACGGGCGTCGAATCGGCTGTGGTGAAGCGGATGGTGCGGGGCATTCTGCAATCCAATTACACGATTGGCCTGTTCGCAAAGAGCCAATTCGTCTAAAGTGGCTCGAATGGCGGAGTCCACACTGAGTGCGAGGGCGCTCGACACCCTGCTCGGCGACTGGCGCAGCGGCGCCGGCAGCGCGTACCACGCGCTCGCCGAGCGCATCCGGCTGCTCGTGCTCGACGGGCGCATCCCCGTCGACACCCGCCTGCCGGCCGAACGCGACCTCGCCGAGCGCCTCGGCCTCAGTCGCACGACCGTGACCGCGGCCTACCGGCACCTGCGCGAGCAGGGGCTCGTGCTGAGCGTGCGCGGCTCGGGCAGCGTCGCGCGACTGCCCGGTGCGCCGACCGTGCTGCCCCCGGCGCCGGCCGCCGACTACATCGACTTCTCGAAGGCGGCACCGCCCGCCCTGCCCTGGCTGCCCGACCTCGCCCGACAGGCGGTCGACGACCTGCCCGAGCACCTCGGCGACGCCGGATTCGACCCGATCGGCACTCCCGCGCTGCGCGCGGCGATCGCCGACCGCTACACGGCACGCGGGCTCCCGACGACGCCGGAGCAGATCATGGTCACGATCGGCGCGCAGCATGCGATCGCGCTGCTCTCGCGCGCGCTCATCGGCCGGGGCGACCGGGCGATCATCGAGGCGCCGACCTATCCGCACGCGTACGAGGCGCTGCGCGCCGCCGGAGCCCGGCTCGTGCCGGTCGGGGTCGCACCTCGAGATGCGACCGACCACGCGGCCGACGCCGGCGGCCGAGCGGAGTCCGAGGCGCTCGTGCGCGCGATCGGCCACTCGAACCCTGTCGCCGCGTACCTGATGCCCGACTTCCAGAACCCCACCGGCCGCTCGATGAGCGCCGAGACGCGTGAGCGCGTGCTCGACGCGGCCGCCCGGCAGGGCACGGTCATCGTCGCCGACGAGACCACCGGCGAGCTCGACATCGACCGCCCCGAGTCGCTGCTGCCGATGGCCGCCTACGGACCGGCGATCATGGTGGGCTCGGTCGGCAAGACCGTGTGGGGCGGCGTGCGCGTCGGTTGGATCCGCGCCGACCGTCCGCTCATCCGCCGCCTGCTCGCCGTGCGATCACCGGGCGACCTCGGCACGCCGATCATCGAGCAGCTCCTCGTGACCCGCGCGTTGCCGCACATGGACGACATCCTCGACCTGCGCCGCGAGCAGCTGCGTGCCGGACGCGACCGGCTCGAGGGGCTGCTCGCGCAGGCGTTCCCCGAGTGGCACGTGCCGCACGTCGACGGCGGCATCGTGACCTGGGTGGGCCTCGGCGCGGCGGTGAGCTCGCAGCTCGCGCTCGCCGCGCGATCCCAGGGGCTCATCATCGCGGCAGGGCCGAGGTTCGGCATCGACGGTGCGTTCGAGCGGTTCCTGCGGTTGCCCATCTGCTATCCGGCCGAGACGACGGATGCCGCGGTGCAGGCGCTCGCCCGCGCCTGGCGCTCGCTCTCGGGGGCGGCGCCGGTGCCCGACCAGAGCCTGCTCGCCTCGGTGATCTGAGGCGTCGAGCGGCTGAGCCGCGGGCGGCGCCTCCGGTTGTTCACGTGCTGGGCACCCAGCGTCCACCTCGCTCCCACCGTCCGGTCGCACGACTCGGCCAGCCTGTCGGCGTTCCCCCGCCTCGACTCGCTGGAGTGTGCCCGACATGTCCGTTCGCCCCTTGTCCGTCGCCGCGCTCGCCGTGGCATCCGTCATCGCGGGCGGCGCACTCGCCGGGTCCGTGGCCGCGGTGCCCGCCGAGGCCGCGCCGGGCTCCTCCGCCTTCCACCGCACGGCCACGTATCCCGTGTTCCAGAACCTGCCCGAGGGCGTCGACCCCGCTTCGGAGACCGTCGCCGAGATCTCGGCGATCACCCCCGACGGTTCGACCGTCGTCTACACCGACGCACTCGGCAAGCGCATCGGGTTCCTCGACGTGACCGATCCGTCGAACCCCGTCGGCGACGGCACGATCGAACTCGCCTCGCTCGGCCACGCCGACGACCAGCCGACCTCGGTCGCCGCGTACGGCGACTACATCCTCGTCGTCGTCGACGAGACCGGCGGGGTGTTCACCGAGCCCGCCGGTCGGCTCGACGTGATCCGGGCCGACGATCGCAGCGTCGTGCGCAGCATCGACCTCGAGGGGCAGCCCGACTCGATCGCGATCTCCAAGGACGGCGCCTATGCGGCGATCGCGATCGAGAACCAGCGCGACGAGGAGGCGACACCGCCCGGCGGCAAGAAGGGCGACCTGCCGCAGCTTCCCGGCGGCTTCGTGCAGGTGCTCGGCCTCGGCGCCGACCCCGCAGCCTGGTCGATCGACGCGGTGCCCTTCCTCGACGAGGACGGGGCGCCGATCGACGTGATCGCCGCGGCCGATCTCGACACCCCGACCGACCCCGAGCCCGAGTACGTCACCATCAACGCGAAGAACCAGCTCGCGGTGACGCTGCAGGAGAACAACGGCATCGTGATCGTCGACCTGCCGACGCGCGAGGTCGTGCGGGCCTTCTCGGCCGGATCGGTCGCCGTCAGCGGCATCGACACGAAGAAGGACAAGCGCATCGACCTGTCGGGCTCGATCGGGCAGACGCCGCGCGAGCCCGACTCGATCGCGTGGATCGGCGACGACCGCCTCGCGACCGCCAACGAGGGCGACTGGAAGGGCGGCACCCGCGGCTGGACCGTCTTCGACGCCGCGACCGGCGACGTCGTCTGGGACGCGGGCAACTCGTTTGAGCGCCTCGCCGTGCAGCACGGCCTGTACAACGACGACCGCGCCGCGAAGAAGGGCAGCGAGCCCGAGGGCCTCGCCGTCGCCGAGTACGACGGCGTGCCGTACGTCTTCGTCGCGAGCGAGCGCTCGAACTTCGTCGCGGTCTACGACGTGAGCGACGCGGCATCCCCGGCGTTCCGCCAGCTGCTGTTCGCGACGAACGGGCCCGAGGGCATCCTGCCGGTGCCCAGCAGCGACCTGCTCGTCGTCTCGAGCGAGACCGACGATGCGTCGACCGGCGTGCGCGCCGCGGTGAACCTCTACGCCTTCGGCGCCGAGCAGTCCTCGCAGCCGAGCATCGTCTCCGACATCGTCGACGGCCCACCCATCGGCTGGGCGGCGCTCGGCGCGCTGAGCGGCCACCCCGATGACTCGGGCGTCGTCTACGCCGCGAGCGACGTCGCCGTCTCGCCGAGCACGGTCTACGTCGTCGACGTCACGCAGACCCCCGCTCGCATCACCTCCGCACTGCCCGTGACCGACGGCGGCGTGCCCGTCGCACTCGACATCGAAGGGCTGCAGGCGCGCGCCGACGGTGGGTTCTGGCTCGCGATCGAAGGCGCCACCGGCGCCGAGAACCGCGTGCTGCGAACGGATGCCGCCGGCGCCGTCGTCGAGACGATCGCCCTGCCCGCCGACGTCACCGCGCACGTCGCCAAGTGGGGCCTCGAAGGCGTCACCTCGATCGGCACCGGGGCCGAGGAGCAGCTCTGGGTGGCACTGCAGCGCCCGCTCTGGGTCGACCCGGCGGTCGCCGGCGCCGATGCCGCGACGGTCGACGGAGCCAACCTCGCTCGCCTCGGTCGCTACGACGTGGCATCCGGTGCCTGGTCGTGGTTCGGCTACCCGCTCGAGACCACCTCGGTGGCCGGCGACTGGATGGGGCTCTCCGAGATCACGGCGATCGACGACGACACCCTCGCCGTGATCGAGCGCGACAAGCTCAACGGCCCGGCGGCCGCGGTCAAGCGCGTGACCCGCGTCGAGATCCCGGCGACGACGCCCGAGGTGGGCACGCTGCCGGTGCTCGAGAAGACCACGGCGATCGACGCGCTGCCGGCGCTCCGTGCGACCGGCGGCTGGACGCAGGAGAAGCTCGAGGGTTTCGCCGTCGCGGCCGACGGCTCGCTGTACGGCGTGACCGACAACGACGGCCTGAAGGATGCCACGGGCGAGACCGTGTTCCTGCGCCTCGGCGCGGCCGACGAGGTCTTCCCCGGCGAACCCGGCGGACCGGGCGAACCCGGCGGCCCCGGGACGCCGACGCTCGTGCTCGGAACCGGATCGGTGGTCGCGGGCGGTTCGCTCGAGGTACGCGGAACCGGCTTCGCTGCCGGCTCCGCGGTGCGGCTCGAACTGCACTCCGCGCCCGTCGTGCTCGGCGAGGCGACCGCGTCGACCGACGGCGCGCTCGCATTCAGCGCGCGCATCCCTGCAGCGACCGCGCCCGGCGCGCACACGATCGTCGCGGTGCTGCCCGACGGCACCACGGTGACGGCGGCGATCACCGTGACCGCGGCGCCCGGCGGTTCCGGTGGCGCCGGCGGTTCCGACAGCAGCGCGGGTCTCGCCAGCACGGGTGTCGAGCTGACGATGGCGCTCGTGGCGGCGGCGGTCGTGCTGCTCGCGGGCGCGGCATCCGTGCTGATCGCACGGCGCCGCACGGCGTAGGGAGTGCGGGGCGGCCGACGACTGCGC
>NZ_JBHURI010000146.1:0-5205 GCF_042673425.1 Agromyces sp. NPDC056965
GAATCCGCGGGGCCTTCGTCATGTTCGGACTGCTCAGTGCACGATCGAGTGGCCCTCGGTCGCCGGCGCTCCGGAGTACATCGCCTCGATGTTCGGGCTGAAGTCCTCGAGGATGATGTTGCGCTTGATGCTGAGCTTCGGCGTCAGGTGGCCGCTGGCTTCGGTGAGCTCGGTCGCGAGGATGGTGAACTTGCGGATCGACTCCGCGCGCGAGACCGTCTCGTTCGCCGCGTCGATGGCCCGCTGCACCTCGGCGAGGACCGCGGGATTGACCGTGGCCTCGTCGACCGACATGCCGGCGTCTTCGCCGTTGTTGTTGAGCCACACCGGGAGCATCTCGGGGTCGAGCGTGATGAGCGCCGAGATGAACGGCTTCTTGTCGCCGACCACGACGACCTGACCGACGAGCGGGTTCGCGCGGATGGGGTCTTCGAGCGCGGCGGGGGAGACGTTCTTGCCTCCGGCCGTGACGATGATCTCCTTCTTGCGACCCGTGATGGTGAGGAAGCCGTCGGCGTCGAAGGAGCCGAGGTCACCCGTCTTGAACCATTCGCCGTCGAACGCCTCGGCCGTCGCCTCGGGGTTCTTCCAGTACTCCTTGAAGACGTCGATGCCCTTGATCTGGACCTCGCCGTCGTCGGCGAGCCGGACCGAGACGCCCGGAAGCGTCGGGCCGACGGTGCCGATCTTCGACTTGCTCGGCAGGTTCACCGTGGCGGGCGCCGTCGACTCCGTGAGGCCGTAGCCCTCGAGGATCGTGATGCCGAGCGCGTGGTAGAAGTGACCGAGGCGCGGACCGAGCGGCGCGGAGCCCGAGACGGCGTACTTGACGTTGCCGCCCATGGCCGCGCGGAGCTTCGACAGCACGAGGGTGTCGAGCACCTTGAACTTGAGCTTGAGGCCGAGGGGCACCGAGCCGGCTTCCTTCGCCATGGAGTACGCCACGGCGGTCTCGGCGGCCGCACGGAAGATCTTGCCCTTGCCGCCGGCCTCCGCCTTCTGCTCTGAGGCGTTGTAGACCTTCTCGAACACTCGCGGCACTGCGAGGAGGAAGGTCGGCTTGAAGCTCGCGAGCGAGGGCAGGAGCTGCTTGGTGTCGGCCTGGTGGCCCACGCGCACGCCGGCGTGGACCGAGAGCACCGCGATGAAGCGGGCGAACACGTGCGCCGTCGTGATGAAGAGGAGCGTCGAGGCGCCGTTGGGGTCGAGCACGACCTCGTCGAGCGCGACCGCGGCGTTGCGGGAGAGCTCGACGAAGTTGGAGTGCGTCAGGACGCAGCCCTTGGGCTTGCCGGTCGAGCCGGAGGTGTAGATGAGCGTCGCGATGTCCGAGCCGACGGCGAGGTTGCGACGTCGCTCGATCTCTTCGTCGGTGACTTCGGTGCCGCCGGCGACGAGCTTGTCGAGGTCGCCGAGGTCGATCTGCCAGACGCCGCGGATCGCGGGAAGGTCGGGGTGCACCTCGTCGAACCGGGCGAAGTGGTCGGGGGTCTCGACGATGACGGCGATGGCGCCCGAGTCGCTCAGGTTCCACCGCACCTGCGAGGGGGAGCTCGTCTCGTAGATCGGCACGAGCACCGCACCCGCGAACCAGGTGGCGAAGTCGATCAGCGTCCACTCGTACCGGGTCTTGCACATCAGCCCGATCTTGTCGCCGGGCTGGATGCCGGCGGCGACCAGACCCTTCGCCAGGGCGATCACCTGGTCGTAGAACTCCTTGGTGGTGACCGGCGACCAGCCGCCGTCGGCGGTCGGAAGCGAGAACAGCACGGAGTCGGGTGTCGCGGCGACGCGGTCGACGAGCAGGTCGGTGGTGTTCGCTTCTGGGTCAGCTGCGACCACGGGTGGGGTAGCGAATTCGATCACGGTAGCTCCTTCGGCACCGGGAGGGTTGCGCGCGGCTCGGGCACCAGCGCGAACCTCGGCATTGGGGTCGATTACACTCTAGTCGTTGCTCACGGCCGCCCCAGGTCTCAGCTCCATCACGCTTCGTCCCCCTTCTGAAAGGCAGCCTTCCGGTGCATGCGATCGGTATCGACATCGGTGGAACGAAGATCGCCGGCGCGATCGTCGACCAGCTCGGCAACATCGTCGCGAGCGAGCGCGTCCCGACGCCTGCGGGCGATGCGACGCTCCTCGAGGATGCGGTCGTGCAGATGATCGAGTCGCTCCGCGCTCGCGCAGAAGACGAGATCGTCGCGATCGGCGTCGCGGCGGCGGGCTTCGTCGATGCCGCCCAGTCCACCGTGTACTACGCGCCCAACATCGACTGGCGCAACGAACCCTTCCGCGAGAAGCTCGAGGCTCGCGTCGGTACGACCGTCGTCGTCGACAACGATGCCAATGCGGCGGGTTGGGCCGAGTTCCGGTTCGGCGCCGGGCGCCTCGTGAGCGACATGGTCATGCTGACGATCGGCACCGGCGTCGGTGGCGCGATCGTCGCCGGTGACCGCCTGTTCCGAGGCGGCTTCGGAGCAGGGGCGGAGCTCGGTCACCTTCGCGTCGTTCCCGACGGCCTCGCGTGCGGGTGCGGGCAGCGCGGATGCATCGAGCAGTACGGCTCCGGCCGGGCACTGCTGCGCATGGCGAACGAGATCGCCGACGCCGGCGGCATCGGCCAGGGCCTCGCACGCGTGCGAGCCGAGCACGGCGAGCTCGACGGCCGACTCGTGGGCGAGCTGATCGCCTCGGGCGACGCCGGCGCGATCGCGGCGTTGCGGCAGCTCGGGCACTGGCTCGGCCAGGCCGCCGCGAGCCTCTCCGCCGTGCTCGATCCGCAGCGCTTCGTCTTCGGCGGCGGCGTCGCCGTGGCCGGCGAGCTCCTGCTCGAGCCGATCCGCGCCGCCTATCTCGAGCACCTGCCCGCCCGCGGCTACCACCCCGAGCCCGATTTCGTGATCGCCGAACTCGTCAACGACGCCGGTGTGGTCGGCGCGGCCGACCTCGCCCGCGTGTGGGTCGCCGAGCACGCCTGAGCCGCACGACGCTAGGCTGAGTCGGTGCTGCAGAGGGAAGGAGGTTCACGTTGTTCTACTGGATCATGAAGAACCTCGTGATCGGCCCGATCCTCCTCTCGATCTTCCGGCCGTGGGTCGTCGGCCTCGAGAACGTGCCGAAAGAGGGCGCGGTCGTGCTCGCATCGAACCACCTCTCGTTCATCGACTCGATCTTCCTGCCGCTCATCGTCGACCGTCCGGTGGTCTTCCTCGCCAAGAGCGAGTACTTCACGGGCAAGGGGCTGAAGGGCTGGGCCACGAAGGTCTTCTTCCAGGCTGCCGGCCAGCTGCCGATCGACCGTTCGGGCGGCAAGGCGTCAGAAGCATCGCTCGAGACCGGTCTCCGGGTGCTCGGCGAGGGCAAGATCCTCGGCATCTATCCCGAGGGCACCCGCAGCCCCGACGGCAAGCTGTACCGAGGCCGCACCGGTGTCGCACGCATGGTGCTCGAAGCGGGCGTCCCCGTGATCCCGGTCGCGATGATCGGCACCGAGCACGTCATGCCGATCGGCTCGCGGCTGCCCAAGGTGCGGCGCATCGGCATCATCCTCGGCGAGCCCGTCGACTTCAGCCGCTTCGAGGGGCTCGAGGGCGACCGGTTCGTGTTGCGTTCCGTGACGGACGAGCTCGTCTACGATCTCCGCGGCCTGAGCGGCCAGGAATACGTCGACGTCTACGCCAGTTCGGTGAAGGAGAAGCGCGCCTCGCAATCGCGATAGGCTCGGTTCTGCGGGGACGCGACGTGCGTCGCCGTTTCTCTTTTCGGCGCCAAGCGCGCCCCGAACCCTCAGGACGTTCCCCGTGGTACAGCTCGTCGAGCCGGTCGTGAATGCAGATCCCTCCGTGATTGCCGGCCTCGACTATTGGCGCACCCTCCCCATCAAGCAGCAGCCGACCTGGCCCGACGTCGAAGCCGCGCACGCGGCATCCGCTGAGCTCGCGAGCCTGCCGCCCCTCGTCTTCGCCGGCGAGGTCGACATCCTGCGCGACCGCCTGGCCGCCGCGTCGCGCGGCGAGGCGTTCCTGCTGCAGGGCGGCGACTGCGCCGAGACCTTCGCCGGTGCCACGGCCGACCAGATCCGCAACCGTGTGAAGACGGTGCTGCAGATGGCGGTCGTGCTCACCTACGGCGCCTCGATGCCGGTCGTGAAGATGGGTCGCATGGCGGGCCAGTTCGCCAAGCCCCGCTCGAGCGACACCGAGACCCGCGGCGACGTCACGCTGCCGGCCTACCGCGGCGACATCGTGAACGGCTACGACTTCACCCCCGAGTCGCGTGCGGCCGACCCCGCACGACTCATCAAGGGCTACCACACGGCGGCGTCGACGCTGAACCTCATCCGCGCGTTCACGCAGGGCGGGTTCGCGGACCTCCGTCAGGTGCACTCCTGGAACCAGGGCTTCGCGGCGAACCCGGCGAACGCCCGCTACGAGAACATGGCTCGCGAGATCGACCGCGCGATCAAGTTCATGGAGGCCTGCGGCGCCGACTTCGAGGCGATCAAGCACACGGAGTTCTACACGGGTCACGAGGGCCTGCTCATGGACTACGAGCGGCCGATGACCCGTATCGACTCGCGCACGGGCACGCCGTACGACACGTCGAGCCACTTCATCTGGATCGGCGAGCGCACCCGTGAGCTCGACGGCGCGCACGTCGACTTCCTCTCGCGCGTGCGAAACCCGATCGGCGTGAAGCTCGGCCCGACGACGACGCCCGAGACGATGCTCGAACTGGTCGAGAAGCTCGACCCCGAGCGCGAGCCGGGCCGGCTCACCTTCATCACCCGCATGGGCGCCGGCAAGATCCGCGATGCGCTGCCGCCCCTGCTCGAGGCGATCAAGGCGAGCGACGCCAACCCCCTGTGGGTCACCGATCCCATGCACGGCAACGGCATCACGACGCCCAACGGCTACAAGACGCGGCGTTTCGACGACGTCGTCGATGAGGTCAAGGGCTTCTTCGAGGCGCACCGCGATGCAGGCACCCACCCGGGCGGCATCCACGTCGAGCTCACGGGCGACGACGTCACCGAGTGCCTCGGCGGTTCGGAGCACATCGATGAAGAGACGCTGGCCACCCGTTACGAGTCGCTCTGCGACCCGCGGCTGAACCACATGCAGTCCCTCGAGCTCGCGTTCCTCGTGGCCGAGGAGCTCGCGGCACGCTGAGCCGACCAGAAGCGGGGGCGCCGGGGCGGGGGGCCCC
>NZ_JBHURI010000147.1:0-5142 GCF_042673425.1 Agromyces sp. NPDC056965
CACCGGAAAACCCTGATGGAGCACCGCGAAGGTGAGCGGAACGCCGGCGAGCAAGGTGATCGCGACGGTCGAGGCTGCGGCCTTGCGCGTGCGCAACCACGACGCCATGGCACTCACCCGTCACTCCCCTGATCGTGGTTCGAAGCTCGATACGGCGTCGAAGCTGTACCCCACACCGGGGTACACGCTAACACGATCGCGTCGAGCCTCAGCATGGGGAGGACTCCCCACGTCAAGGCCCGAGCCTGCGTCCTTCCTAGTTCCTGAAGTCCATGTGATTGCTCTCGTGGCCGCCGACCGTCGCCCAGACGTCGCTGTATCCGCACCATCCGCTCGATGCTCCCCAGCTCCCCCGGTGCGACCCCTTGCCGTCGGCGCCGATCGAGATCGTGGTCTCCCGGAAGTATCCGCCGTTGCAGTAGGTGACGAGTCGCTGCGATGTGTTCGGCGGGAACCAGGAGACATCCACGTTGTAGTAGTAGCCGCTGCTCTCGGCCGCGCCCTTGCTGAGGGTGACCGCCGGCGGGGGTTGCGTCGCGGCCGTGGTGTTCGACTGCGTCCACGGTCCGCAGCCCCCCGCGTTGCACGCCTGGACCCTGAAGTTGTGCTGGAACCCAATGCCGGCATCGCCATTGACGGAGAGTGCCGACGTCGATCCCGACTTCGTGCTGTTCAGCACGAACTGCCAGTTGTAGGAGGTGACCGGACTTCCATTGGCGGGCGCAGCACCCCACGTCAGCTTGATCGCGCCGGAGCCGTCGCTCGAGGCCCAGAGATTCGCCCACGGCGGGGCCCCCGGCTTGCCGAACGGGGTCACGGAATCACTCGTCGGCGACGGGGCCGACACGCCGATCTTGTTCGTCGCAGTCACGGTGAAGCTGTACGCTGTGCCGTTCTTGAGACCGGTGATCGTCTGCGCCGAGCCTGCCGTAGAGGCGCCGAACGTGGTGCTGCCGCCCGACCAGCTCACCGTGTACCCGGTGATCGGCGAGTTGTTGCTCGCCGGAGCGTTCCAGCGCACGGTCGCAGACTGGTCTCCGGTCGTCACCGCCGGCTTGCCCGGCGCATCGGGCGCGGCACGCACGATGACCGTCGCACGACCCTGCACCTCTCGTGTCGGATCCTTGGTGCCGTCTTGGACGCGATAGACGATGCTCAACTCGCCCGTGAACGACGGTCCGGTCTTCACCGAGATGTCCGTCGCGGTGAAGCTCACGCTCGCGGCGGAGCCGACCGAATCCTGGTCGATCTGGGCGTCGATGATGCGAAGCGGGGTGTCTTCGACCGCGAACGGGTTGATGTCGTTCGCGAGCACATCGAGTTTCAGTGTTTGCGAGCGCAGCATCTCCTGCGGTCCGTCATCGCGCGCCTGCGCCTTCGGCCGCGACGAGGTCACGACTTCGACGTCGATCGAGCCCGGCACCGAGAACTCCTTGTAGTCGACCGTGAACGTGAGCGTCGTCTTCGTGCCAGGCTGCACGCCCAGCGGGGCGCCGACGGACAACATCGAACCGCTGATGCCCGCTTGGAAGTCGGCGGTCTGGCCGCTGAGTCCGTTGTACGAGAGCTCTTGCAGCACCTTGTCGCTCGGGTGCCCGCTCGACTGGCGCAGGTCGACCGCCTGCGCCTTCTCGCCCGCCTCGAGCTTGATGCTCCGCGGCGTGAAGGTCGGCGGCACGTCTTCGAAGTTGGGATCGCCGACGGTCACCGGGATCGTGAGGAATGCCTTCTTGCCCTTGGGATCACCGGCGCTCTCGCCGTCGGTGACCTCGAAGGTCACGGTCGCCTGGCCGCGGAAGTCCTTGGCCGGCTTGAACGTGAGCGTCGACGCATCCGTCATCGGCGACGACCCGTCGCTGTTCGATGCCGTCGCTGAGAGGATGCGCGCGGGCTTGCCCGACGGCACGATCACGATGTCGCCCACGCTCCACGAGATGGTGCCGTTCATGCGGACGATCTGCGGGCCGAGTTCGGCGAGGTAGGGCGGAGGGAACGTCTCTTCCGCTTCTTTCTTCTCCGCATCGTCGGGGTCGGTCTTCGGCGGCACGATGATGAACGCCATCGCCGTGAGCTCGTCGACGTCGTTCGTGAGTCGGAAGGCGATCGCCTGCCGCTTCGAGGTCGGCTTCACCTTGACGGTGCCGTCGGTCATGACCTCGGCGTTCTCGGAGTTCGGGCCCTCGACGGTCACCACGAGGTCCTCGACCAGACCGCCGGGGTTCTGCGCATCGTTCAGCGGGTCGACCGTGACCGAGTTCTTGTCGGCCACCTGCTTCGGCTCGACGACCTGGTCGTGCGCCGTCGGGGGCTCGATCTTCGCGTCCTTCGCGACGAGTACTTGGATGAAGGCTCCGTCGGCGCCGCCGTGGCCGTTCGTGATCTCGTAGCGGACCGAGTTGCCGCCCTCGAAGTCGGGCGCCTCGACGAGCACCCGGTTGTTCTTCACGCTCGCCGTGAGGCCTTCGCCGACCTCGGGGAGCTTCTTCTGCACCTTGATCGGGTATCCGCTCGGGTCGGAATCGTTCGCGAGCACGTCGATCGCCGCACGGCGACCCGGGCGCAGTTCGACGACATCGTCGACGGCGTTCGGCGGGAGTGCTTCGGCGGGCCGAGGGATCACGCCGATGCGGATCGTGCCCGTCGCAGTCTTGCCCGCCGTGTCGGCCACCTCGTAGGTGAACGATTCAGTGCCGGCCGACCCCGCGTAGGCCTCGAAGCTGATGTGCGTGCTGCCGGTCTCGACGATTCGACCGAGCGAGGGCGGGGTGGTGATGCCGACGAGCGTGACGGAGTCGCCGTCGGGATCGATGCCGTCGAGAGGAACGTCGATCTCGACCGCGGTGCCCTCGAAGGTGCGCGAGGTCAGCGGCAACGGCAGCGGCGGCCGGTTGGATTTGGCATCGGGGCCCACGACGGTGAATCGCACCGTCGCCGTCGCCGTCTGCTCGTAGTCGTCGAGGATGCGATACCCGACCGTGTAGACGCCGGGTTCATCAGGCGCCTGGAACCGCACGGCGTCTTCGGCGACGAACGCGAGACCGCCGGCGGCCGAAGTCTCGGCGAGCTCGCGGTCGAGAATCAGGGGTGCCGCGTCGGGGTGGTAGTCGTTGTCGAGCACCGGAACAGTCGCGATGTCGCCTGCGCGAACCGTGATCGCGTCGTCGACCGCGACGGGCGGCTGGTGCTTCACGAGCGGCGGCACGGGCACGACGGTCACGGTGCTCGTCGAACTCGCGATGCCGTCGGAGACGGTGTACTCGAACTGCAGCTGCTGGGTGAGCGCTTCGGACGCCGTGATGCGCGTCACCGCGTTGTTCAGCACCTCGACCGAGAGCAGGTCACCGGATGCCTCGGTGTCGACGGTCTGCACGGCGAGCACACGCCCGCTCGGCGACACGTCGTTCACGAGCACCGGCAGCGTCGTCGGCTCGCCGGGACGGAGGTAGGCGATGTCCTTGACCGCGATCGGCGGCGACGACTCCCCCGGGACCTCCTTGACGTCGACGCGGATGAGCCCGACGCTCGTCGCCGCACCGGCGCCGAGGTTGTAGAGGAAGATGTGGCTGCCGACCTGGTCGGAGCTGAACGAGATCGCACCGCGTTCGAGGTTCGGCGTGACCGCTGCCCCCGACGGGGCGTCGGCCACGCCGAGCAGCGCCAGCGGCTCCCCCGATGGGCTCAGGTCGTTGACGAGGGGTTCGATGAGGGCGGTCTCCCCCACGAACACCTCGGCGAAGTCGGGGGTCCCGACCGGGTTCAGCGCGCCCGGCTCCTTGACGTCGACGGTGAGCACCCCGGCCGAGGTGACACTGCCGTCGGAGACGACGAACTGCACCTCCTTCGTGCCGAGTTCTCCGGTCTTGTGCTCGAAGGTGACGAAGCCGTCGGGCGCGAACCGCACGGAATCACCGCTCGTGGGCGACGCGCTCACGAGGAAGACGTCGTCGCCGTCGGGGTCGACCCAGTCGCTGAGCACGTTGTAGCCCATCGACTTGCCCTGCTCGACGCTGATCGCACCCTCCCTGATGGCGACCGGAGCGTTGTTCTCCTCCGTCGGCCGGATCGTCACGTCGACATGCGCCTGCGCCACGCCGAGGCGCCCGTCGTCGGCGGTGTACTGGAACGAGATCGTGCCCACGGCCCCTTGAGCCGGGGTGAACTGCAGGGCACGACCCCCGTCGATGACCTCGAGACGGCCCGATTGCTCGGGGATCTCGCTGATGTTCGTCGCGGTGAGCACGTCGCCGTCGGGGTCCGTGTCGTTCTCGAGCACCTCGAGGAGCGTCGTGCGGCCGGGGCGGACGCCGAAGTCGTCGTCGCGCGCGGTGGGCGGACGGTTGGTCTCGCTGCGCTCGGCCAGTGTGTCTTCGAACGTCTGCTGGGAGGCCTTCTCATCGCCCTCTTCGGCGTCGGTCTCGTCGGGCGGCGTCACCTCGTCCCAGTTGTCGACGAGACGCAGATTCGAGTCGACGAGCCACACGTTGCCGTTCGACAGGTTGTTCAAGGCGATGACGCTGCGATTCACCCGGAACTCGAGTCGCGAGCCCGCCGTAACCTGTTCGATGGTCTGCAACATCGGCTTCTGCCCGTCGCATGCGTTCAGGTAGCGGCCTGCCCCGGCCCAGGCGCCGTGCGCACAGCCGTCGAGCCAGACGGGGCTCGAGACATCCGCCGCAGGCGCAGGGGCGTCGATGTCGGCGGAGATCACCTCGGCGTCCCCACCGGAGAGCGGTACGCGTACGAGGGCATCGCCCGTGGCGAGCAGCACCGTGTCGCTCTCGGCACCAACCTGCTGGATCTTCAATGCGGTCTCGCCGAGTTCTCGCGCCGCACCGTCGATGATGAGAGCGTTCTGCTTCGTATCGAGGATGACGGGCTCGTCGCCCACGACCGAGAGCTGGTGCTCGCCAATCGCCGGAAGATCGCTCGTCTCGGGCTCCGAGCCCGGCGCCGCGATCGTCACGAGTTCGTCGTCTTCTGCGGAACTCGCGTAGACCACGCCCGCGTTCGACACCGCCACGTGCGCATCGGCGCCCAGTCTGGCGGCCGGCTCCGTGTCTGCCGGGTTCAACTGCAGCTCGCCCGCCGCGCCCGTGACCCAGAGCTCGCCCTTCGGCGAGAGGATCGCGAGCGTCTCGCCGC
>NZ_JBHURI010000148.1:0-4737 GCF_042673425.1 Agromyces sp. NPDC056965
CCCGCCCGCACGGGCGGGCGCTCCCGCCCCGGCGACTCCCGCTCCCGCGCCACGCCGCCGCCGCCGCGCGTTCACGACGAACCGCGGACTCGTCGTGCTCGCATTCATGCTGCCCGCCGCGATCTTCGTCGGCGTGTTCATCTACTACCCGATGCTCGCCGGCAGCCAGATGGCGTTCCGCAACTGGAAGCTGAGCAACCTCACCGACACCTCGTGGATCGGGCTGCAGAACTTCGCCACGATCTTCGCCGATCCCGCGTTCGGCGTGATCCTCGGCAACTCCGTGCTCTGGGTGGTCGCGTCGATCGTGCCGCAACTGGTCATCGGGTTCGCGCTCGCCCTCTGGCTGCGTCGGAAGTTCCGCTTCCGCGGGCTCTACCAGGCGCTCATCTTCTTCCCGTGGGCGATCTCGGGCTTCCTCATCGGCATCCTCTTCCGTTGGATGTTCAACGGCGAGTTCGGCGTGGTCAACGACCTCCTGATGCGGACGGGCCTCATCGATCAGGGCATTCCATGGCTCGCGCAACCGGACACCGCGATGTTCGCGGTGATCATCGCGAACATCTGGTACGGCGTGACGTTCTTCGCGATCATGATCCTCGCCGCGCTGCAGTCGGTGCCGGACGAGCTCTTCGAGGCCGCTGCCCTCGACGGCGCGGGCAAGGTGCGCACGCTCTTCCAGATCACGATCCCGTACATCTCGACGACGCTCGCCCTGACCGTGCTGCTCCGCGTGATCTGGATCTTCAACTTCCCCGACATCATCTGGGCGATGACCGGCGGCGGCCCCGCCAACCAGACGCACATCATCACCACCTGGATGATCACGTTCACCCAGAAGGGCGACTACGGCGTGGCCTCTGCACTCGGGCTCATCGTCGTCGGCCTGCTGCTCGTCTTCTCGGCCTTCTACCTGATGGCCCTTCGCGGCAAGAAGGAGGTGTCGTCGTGATCGTCACGGAGACAACGCCCGCACGCATCGCCCGCATCGGCTTCCTCGGGCTCTGGCTCGTGATCACGATCTTCCCGCTGTACTGGATCATCGTGACCTCGTTCAAGGCCCCGGGAGACATCTTCAGCTATCCGCTGCAGTACTGGCCGGCCGAGTTCTCGTTCGACAACTACGTGCAGCTCTTCGAGAAGGCCGACTTCGGCACCTACGTCGTCAACAGCCTGATCGTCTCCACCGCGGCTGCGACCACCGCGACCCTCATCTCGCTGCTGTCGGCCTACGTGCTGGCCCGGTTCGAGTTCCGCAGCAAGACGGCGATCCTCATGGCGTTCCTCGTGACCCAGATGATCCCCGCGTTCATCGCGCTCGGGCCCCTCTACCTGCTCATGGTGGACCTCGGGCTGGTCGACGACCGCTTCGGCCTGATCCTCGTGTACGTGGCCGTGTGCATCCCGTTCTGCACGATCATGCTGCGCGGCTTCTTCGCGAACATCCCCGACGCCCTCGAGGAAGCGGCGATGATCGACGGATGCTCCCGGCTCGGCGCACTGTTCCGGGTCATCGTTCCCGTGATGAAGCCCGGAATCGTGGCGGCGTTCATCTTCAACTTCGTCAACTGCTGGAACGAGCTGTTCCTGTCGGTGACGCTCATGAACAAGGACGAGAACAAGACGATCCCGACCGCGCTCAACGGCTTCATCACGAGCTTCAACATCGATTGGGGTTCGATGTCCGCGGCTGCCGTGCTGACGATCCTGCCGACGATGATCCTGTTCGCCTTCGCGAGCCGCTACATCGTGCAGGGCCTGACCGCAGGCGCGGTCAAGGGCTGACGTCGTCGGCGGCGCCGCCGTCCTCGAGGGGTCGGAGGATCCGATCGAGGAAGCGTCGGGTGCGCTCGTGCGTCGGCTTCGTGAAGATCGTTCCGGGCTCGCCGCGTTCGACCACGACGCCGCCGTCCATGAAGAGCACCTCGTCGGCCGCCTGCCGCGCGAAGCTCAGTTCGTGGGTCACGACGACCATGGTCCAACCTTCGTCGGCGAGCTCCTTGATGACCTGCAGCACCTCCCCGACGAGTTCGGGGTCGAGCGCGCTCGTCGGCTCGTCGAAGAGCAGCAGCTGCGGCTTCAGGGCGAGCGCCCGCACGATGCCGACGCGCTGCTGCTGCCCGCCCGAGAGCTCGAACGGGTAGGCGTCGCGCTTCTCGGCGAGCCCCACCCGCTCGAGCAGGGCGGATGCCTCGGCGACCGCCTGCGCCTTCGGCACGCGCTGCACGCGCACCGGCCCCTCGATGACGTTCTCGATGACCGTCATGTGCGGAAAGAGATTGTGCTGCTGGAAGACCATCGCCGAGCGGTCGCGGAGCGCGAAGCGCTGGGCCTTGGACACCGGCGCCGCGAAGTCGATGACGGGCCCGCCGGCGAAGTCGATCGTGCCGCCGTCGGGCGTCTCGAGTCCGTTGAGCGAGCGCAGCACGGTCGTCTTGCCCGAGCCGCTCGGGCCGATGAGCACGACGACCTCGCCGCGCCGCACCTCGAGGTCGATCGAGCGCAGCACCTCGTTGTCGCCGAACGACTTGCGGATGCCCCGTGCCGCGAGCAGCACTGAGTCATCGGGCGTCGTCGCGGGGGCGAGCGGGTCAGTGGGCGACATAGCGGTCCAACCTCTTCTCGAGAACACCCTGCCCGCTCGAGAGCACGAGGCAGAAGATCCAGTAGATGAGCGCCGCCTCGAGGTAGAGCAGCATGAACTCCTGGCTGAAGGCGGCGATCTCCTGCGACACGCGGAACAGCTCGGTCACGAGGATGAGCGAGGCGAGCGAGGTGTCCTTCACGAGGGAGATGAAGGTGTTCGACAGCGGCGGCACCGAGACGCGAGCGGCCTGCGGCAGGATGACCCGGCGCAGCGTCGTGGCGTGCGACATGCCGATCGTGTATCCGGCCTCCCACTGGCCCTTCGGCACGGAGAGGATCGCCGCACGGATCACCTCGGCGCCGTATCCGCCGACGTTGAGCGAGAACGCGATGATCGCGCTCGGCCACGGGTCGATGACGAGCCCGATCGACGGCAGCCCGTAGAAGATCACGAAGAGCTGCACGAGGAGGGGCGTGCCCCGGATCACCGAGATGTAGAACCTCGCGATTCCCGAGACCACCCGGTTCGCCGACAACCGCATGAGTGCGGTGCCGAGGGCGAGCACGAGGCCGATCACGAAGGAGGCGAGGGCGAGCGGAATGGTGCCGCTCACCCCGCCCCACACGATCGGCCAGAAGGAATCGAGGAACAGCTGCCAGCCGCTCATCGCCTCACCGCCTTCGTCTGTTGCAGGACGAGGCTACTCGGAGACGTCGGCGCCGAAGTACTTCTCGCCGAGTTCGGCGAGCACGCCCTCGGCACGGAGCTCGGCCAGGGCCTCGTCGATCGCGGCGACGAGGTCCTTCTTGTCCTTCGTGAAGGTCAGCGCGCTGAGCGAGGGGTCGTCGGTCTCGGCTGCGACCTCGAGGCCGGACTGGCCGTTCGTGTTCACGTAGTCGAGGTAGGTGAGCTTGTCGTTGATGGTGGCGTCGACCCGGCCCTGCTCGAGCAGCGCGACGGCCTGCGCCCAGCCCTCGACGGCCTCGACGTTCGCACCCGACTCCTGCGCGAGCGTGTACCAGTTGCTCGTGAGCGACTGGGCGGTCGTCTTGCCGGCGAGGTCGTCGAAGCTCGAGATCGAGGTGTCGCCCTCCTTCACGACGATGACGCCGGGCGAGACGGTGTAGGGCTCGCTGAAGAGGTACTGCTCCTCGCGCTCGGGGTTGATCGACACCTGGTTCGCGATGACGTCGAAGCGCCCCGCGTGGAGGCCGGCGAAGATCGCGTCCCACTGCGTCTCCTGGAACTCGATCTCGAGGCCGAGCTTGTCGGCGACCGCCTCGGCCACCTCGACGTCGTATCCCGTGAGGTCGCCGGAGCCGTCCTCGTGGAAGCTGAACGGACGGTACGTGCCCTCGGTCGCGACGGTGAGCGTTCCGGCCTTCACGAGTCCGAACTCGTTGTCGGCGGCTGCATCGCTCGACGCAGGCGCTCCGCTCGAGCAGGCGGCGAGGGCGACGACGGCGACGGATGCGGCGGCCAGGCCGAGCAGGGTGCGGACGCGGGGTGCGCGAGACATGTGGAGCTCCGTTCGTGGGGAGTGCTGAGCGGCGACGTGGTGCCGTGCCGCGTGGTCGAGTCCATCACGGCCTCGCCCGTGAGGAAAACGGCGTTACCCCGCGTTTCATTTCCGAAACCGCTCGATTCGCAGCATCCGATCACATTCCGCTCGGGGCATACCGCGTCGGAGACCCCTCGTGCAAGCCCTTCCGCCGCGGGATCGCGGGTGGCTACGCTGGCCGCGGCGGTGGAGTCCCCTCCGTCGCCGCGGTGCCCCCCACACCAACCGGAAGGAACCTTCACCCGTGATCACACTGTCATGGCTCCTCATCATCGCGCTCGTCGGCGGCGCGCTCGCCCTCGTGGACGGGATCCGACGCCTCCGCGGGCGCGGCAGCTCCGTCGTCGGCATCATCGAGGTCGTCGTCGCCGCGCTGTTCGTGCTCTCGCTCTTCCTGCCCGGAATCCCGTTCGGATCGCTCGTGCTCGGCATCGCGACCCTCGTGGTGCTCGTCGTCGCGCTCATCGTCCGAGGTCGCACCGGCCTCGGGGTCACGATCGCCGCGATCGTGTTCGTCGCGCTCTGGCTGGTGCTCGTGAACCGCTGGCTCGTCATCCCCGGCATCAACTGAGTCCGGCGATGAAGGGTG
>NZ_JBHURI010000149.1:0-4474 GCF_042673425.1 Agromyces sp. NPDC056965
CCTCGCCCCCCGCGTCCCCGGCCCCCGGGGGGGCCGGGCGCGCGCGCGCCGCCCGCCGGGGCCCGCCGCCCCCCCCGCGGCCGGAGCCGGTGCCACGGTCGCGCTCGGCGCCTCCGCCGCGATTCGGGCGGGCGTCGACGGGGCGGATGCCGCGGGTGCGGGTGCCGGTGCGGGTGCCGCCGCCGGTGGCGTCGTCGCGGCAACCGCCGTCGGCGTGGCGACCGTGCCCTTCCACGGCTCGCACCAGGCGGGCATCGAGACGCCGCCGCAGTCGCACGCGGTCTTCATCGCGCTCGACCTCCTGCCCGAGGTCGACGCGGCGGCGCTTCGCCGCATGCTGCGGGTGCTGAGCGACGACGCCGCTCGCGTGACGCAGGGGCGCGCGCCCCTCGCCGATACCGAACCCGAGCTCGCCGAGGTGCCGGCACGACTCACCGTCACGTTCGGCTTCGGGCCGGGGCTCGTCGCCCGAGCCGGCGCAGAGGCCCCGAGCTGGCTCCGCCCGCTGCCGCCGTTCGGCATCGACCGACTCGACCCGCGCTGGAACGACGGCGACCTGCTCCTGCAGATCGGCGCCGACGACGCGGTGACGGTCTCGCATGCGGCGCGCATGCTCCTGAAGGATGCGCGCAGTTTCGGGGTCGTCCGCTGGACGCAGCGCGGCTTCCGCCGCGCGGCGGGCTCGGAGCCCGAAGGCCGCACGATGCGGAACCTGTTCGGCCAGCTCGACGGCACCGTCAACCCGAAGCCGGGCACGGCGGACTTCGACGAGCTCGTCTGGTCGGCAGGCGCGCCCGGGTGGATGGCCGGCGGCACCTCGATGGTGCTGCGGCGCATCGCGATGGACCTCGACGGGTGGGACCGGGTCGATCGGCCCGGACGCGAGGCATCCATCGGCCGCACGCTGGCCTCGGGCGCGCCGCTGACCGGCGAGCGCGAGCACGACGAGCCCGACTTCGCGGCGCTCGGCCCGGTGGGCTTTCCGGTCATCCCCGACTTCTCGCACCTGCGGCGGTCGAGGAGCGACGAGCCCGGGGAGCGCATCTACCGGCGCGGCTACAACTACGACGAGGCGCCCACCGGGGACTCCGTCTCGGACGCCGGGCTGTTGTTCGCGTCGTTCCAGGCGGATGTCGACCGGCAGTTCGTGCCGATCCAGCGGAGGCTCGACGAGCTCGACCTGCTCAACGAGTGGACGACGCCCGTGGGGTCGGCGGTGTTCGCGATTCCGCCGGGCTGCGCCGAGGGCGGCTACATCGGGGACACGCTCGTCTGAGGCGGCGCGAGGTCGACGACCCAGTCGTTCGTGTGCAGCACGAGGCCGGGCTTCGCCTCGAACGCCTCCTCGCCGAGCAGCCGGAACCCCGCCTTGCGGCAGACGGCGTTCGACGGCGGGTTGTCGACCCGCGGGTAGGCGTGCACCGGCAGCTCCTCGCCGGCGGCGCGAGCCGCGTCGAGCATCGCGAGCACCGCGGCCGGGGCGATGCCCTGGCCGCGGTACTCGGCCTCGACCGACCAGCCGGCCTCGAGGGCGGGAGCGCCGTGCCAGTCGTGCTGCCAGTAGCCGACGATGCCGACGCCCTCTGGGTGGCCGGGGATCACGATGCGGAACTGGTGGGCCGTGCCCTCGCGCCGCATGCGGAGGTAGCGCTCGTGCCGGGCGAGCACCTGCTCGTCGTCTTCGGGGCCGCCGAGCTGGTCCATGAGCTCGTGCGTGTTCGCGCGGTGCAGCAGGGCGAGGTCGTCATCGGACCAGGGGTGGAGCTCGATCGAGGGCATGCGGACATCACATCACCGCCCGCCGACACCGACGAGGAAGGGCGGCGCCCCGGGGGAGGCGCCGCCCGGTTCGGGGGCTCGCGAGCGGGTCGGGCTAGTGGTCGCCGAGCGTCGCGAGCACGTCGGCCCGCACTTGCGCGAGTCGCGCGCGCAGCAGGGTGACCGTCTCGGGGGAGACCCGCCCGCGGCTCGCCCTCGTGCGCAGGTCGGTGCGCAGCTGCTGGCGGAACTCGCTCAGCACGAGGTCGGCCTCGTGCACCGCTCGGCTCGTCTCGGCTCGGGCGTCGCCCGTCCACGACGTCGACCCGTTCGCCGTGTTCGCCGCCGATGCCGGCATCTTCGTCGACGCGCGCTTGGCCTCGCGGGCGGCGCTCGCGAGTTCGGCGCGGAGCGAGCGCATCGCGTCGTTGACCTCGGCGCGCACCCCGTCGGCGAGGCGGCGCACCGAGTCGGTGACCTCGTTCTCGATGCCGTCGAGCTCGTCGCGGCGGGCCTCGAGTTCGGCGCGGCCGGCATCCGTGATCTCGTAGACGGTCTTGCGGCCGTCGGTGGTCTTCGAGACGAGGCCCTCCTCCTCGAGCTTCGAGAGCCGGGGATAGATCGTGCCGGCGCTCGGGCTGTAGGTGCCGCCGAATCGGTCGGAGAGCGCCTGGATCAGCTCGTAGCCGTGTCGCGGCCGTTCGTCGAGCAGGGCGAGCAGGTAGAGGCGCAGGCTGCCGTGGGCGAAGACGGGCGGGGTCATGCGGATGCCTCGTCGTCGCTCGGCCCCGAACCGCTCGACGCGTCGGAGCTGCCGGCACCCGCGGCATCCGCCGTCGTGCTCGCCGTCTCGCGGCGCATGACGGAGATCGAACCCGAGACGCTGTTGGCGCCGAGGTCGAGCCAGGAGCCCGAGAGTTCGCCGGTGACCCGCTCGAAGCCCTTGCCGAGCATGCCCCTGATCGTCGTGTCGTCGATGAGCACCGTGCCGCCGACGGTGTTGATGCGGTAGCGGGCGCCGGATCCGGGGGCGAAGCGCACCGTGAGGTTGCCGGCGACGGTGTTGGTGTCGACCCGGTCGGGCGTGCCGAACGCGTCGAGGATCATGTTGCCCGAGACCGTGTCGGCGTTGAAGGAGCGCACGTCGCCCGTGGCGACGACGTCGCCCGACACCGAGTGCGCGGTGATGCGGCCGGTGTGGTTGCCCGCCGAGACCTCACCCGAGACGGTCGAGAGCTCGACGTCGCCCTCGTGGTTGTCGAGCACGAGGTCGCCCGACACGGTCGAGAGCTTCGCATCGGTCGTGAATCCCGAGACGAGCGTGTCGCCCGAGACCATGCCGAGCTTCATGACGACGTGGCGCGGCGCGAGGATCGAGACGTCGGCCTTCGCGTTGCCGGCCCAGCCCTTGAAGACGTCGATGAAGTTGTCCCACCGCAGCTGCGGGTGGTCGATCTCGAGGGAGTCGCCGTCGATCTCGACCTTCAGGTCCTTGCCGGTGACGTTCGAGATCTCGATGCGGGCGCCGGGCTCGTCGTGGGCGATCACGTCGACCTTGCCGCCGATGAGGCTGACCTTGAGCTTGCGAACCAGTTCGAGGTCGATGACCCGGGTCTCTCCGGGGTTGATGACCCACTTCTCGATGGACATGCCGTGCTCCTTCTGTCGCGGTTGCGTTCTCTGTGCGAGGTGCGGGATGCCGCGGCATCCGTCGCCCTCGAAGTCTCTGACGCGATATATCGCGTGTTTGTCTCTGAACACGATATATCGCGTTTGCCCGCAGTGCAAGTCATGCCGGATGCTGCGGCGCTTGACATTGACGCGGCGTCAACCTTTACCGTTGCAGGCATGGGGCGCGAACGCCCCGATCACGAGGGAGGAACCGCCGTGGACTGGTCGATCCAGGAGATCGCGAAGCTCGCCAGCACGACGAGCCGCACCCTGCGTCACTACGACGACATCGGGCTGCTCCCGCCGACGCGCATCGGCTCGAACGGCTATCGGCACTACGACGACGCCGCGCTCGTGCGCCTGCAGCGCATCCTGCTGCTGCGGGAGCTCGGGCTCGGTCTCCCCGCGATCGCGGAGGTGCTTGACCGCGACGCGAGCGCCCCCCATGCGCTGCGCAGTCACCTCGAGTGGCTCCGCGGCGAACAGGATCGACTGGCGCGCCAGATCGCGTCGGTCGAGCACACCATCGGAGCATTGGAGGGAGGTGAACGACTCATGGCGGAGAACATGTTCGACGGCTTCGACCACACCCAGTACAAGGAGGAGGTCGAAGAGCGTTGGGGCGCGGACGCGTATGCGAAGAGCGACGCGTGGTGGCGCTCGATGAGCGCCGACGAGAAGGCCGACTGGCAGCGGCGGATGTCGCAGCTGGGCCGTGACTGGATCGCGGCGCACGAGCGGGGCGTCGACCCCGCGGGCGACGAGGCGCAGGCGCTCGCGCAGCGCCAGTTCGAGTGGCTGCGCGGCATCCCGGGCACGCCCGGAGGCGGCGGTGCCGGCCCGAGCAGGGAGTACTTCCTCGGCCTCGCCGAGATGTACGTGGCCGACGAGCGCTTCGGCGCGAACTACGGCGGCCGGGCGGGTGCCGAGTTCGTCCGCGACGCGATGACCGCGTACGCGGAGCGCGAGCTCTAGCGCGAACCGGCGGTCGCGGTCACGGCGTGGCCGCGCGACAGGTGCAGTCGCCCCCGAGGTGTCCCGACCC
>NZ_JBHURI010000150.1:0-3897 GCF_042673425.1 Agromyces sp. NPDC056965
GCCCGGCCCCGTCGTGTCATCGATCGGTCAGTGTCCGATCGCCTTGCGGGCGTTCACCACGCCGGCTCCGTAGAAGCCGTTGTTCGCGGTGCTCCCCTCGCAGGTGTGCGTGGCCGTCACCGTCGCCCCGCTCGGCAGGTTGCGCGTGTAGGTGAAGGCGGCGGGCACCGGGCACGCCGTGTCGACGGCGCTCTTCGCGAGGAGCGACTCGACGACGCGCGGCGGCAGGTACTTGCCCCCGCGGAAGACGTCGGGCAGGCCGTACCGGCTCACGATGAGCGCAGCGACGCCGGCGGCGTGCGGCGAGGCCATCGACGTTCCCTGCAGGTACTGGTAGTACCCGCAGGTCGTGCCCGCGGCGTCGCAGCTCTTCACGACGTACTCCACCGTCGGGTTGCCGTCGGCGTCGATCTCGCCGTTCGCCTCCGCGAGCGCCTTCGGGTACGCCGCGAGGGTCGCCTTCGTGATGTCGCGCGTGTTCCCGGCCGTGTCGTAGACGTCGCCGCCCGGGGCCGCGACGTCGACGTAGCCGTTGCCGTAGTCGGAGTAGTACGCCTTGCGGCCCGACTGTCCGATGCTCGACACCGAGATGACGCCGTCGGCCTCGGAGGGCGTCGAGACGCAGCTCGCGGGGTCGAGCAGGTCGCGCGCGTACGCGACCTCACCCGGCACGTCGGCGAAGTCGGGGCTCGATGCATCGCTGATGGCCTTGGTGTAATCGGTGGCGCCGTTGCCGGCCGCCGACACGAGCGTGACGCCGCGGAGTCGAGCGAAGTCGAGCGCACGCTGCATCGCCGCGACGATCGTGCGCTGCTCCGCCTGGTCCTCGGGCGAGTCCGCCGGGTGGCTCGAACAGTTGAAGAGCCACGGGTCGACGTAGTAGCTCATGTTGACGACGTCGACGCCGACCTTGCCGGCGTACGTCAGCGCGTCGAGCGACGGCTGCAGGAAGAAGTACCCCGAGTCCTGCCCGGCGCGGAGGTTCACGAGCGAGACGTTCGGTGCGACGCCCGCGATGCCGATGCCGTTGATGGGCGCGCCGATCGTCGAGGCGACGTGCGTTCCGTGGCCGTCCTCGTCGACATCGGCTGCGTCCTCGCAGGACTGGTCGGCCTCCTCCTCGCACGGGCCGTCGATGGGGTCGCCGTTCGCGTCGAACGGCACGTCGACGGTGAAGTTCCGGCTGAGCTCGGCGTTGAAGTTCGGTGCGATGTCGGGGTGCGAGCCGTCGATCCCGGTGTCGATGATGCCGACGAGCACGCCCTTCTTCCCGGTCTCCCACTTGTAGGAGCCGTCGGTCGTCGCACCGATCGCCTGCATGTCCCACTGCAGCGGTGCGAGCGGCTCCGCGACGGGCTTGCCCTTGCCGTTGCCGTTGCCCTTGCCGCCTGCGACCTGCTTCGCAGCGGATGCTCCGGCTCCCGCAGCGCGCACCTCGGCCTCGGCCTCGTCGTGCTTCTTGGCCTCGCCGCCGGCACGGGCGGCGGGCACGTCGGCGATCACCCGGTTCTGGGCGGTGCCCTCGATGGCGCCCTGCTCCGCGGCGACCTCCGAGAAGTCGGCGGCCGTCGTGACCACGGTGGCGACGCCGACATCCGTGTTCTCGCTGACGATGGTGCCGCCCGCTGCGGCGACCGCGGCGTGCGCGGCCTCGCTGGGAGTGCCCTCGGCGAAGAGCACGACGTACTCCTGCTCGCCGGTCACCTCCCCGGCCGTCGAGGTCGTCGCACCGGCCGAAGTGGCGGCGAGCGCCGTCATGGCCAATGCGAGAGCGGATGTTGCGGCGATCGTTCGAAACTTGCGCATGACGCTCCATTCACGAGACGTGGTGAGCGCGATCCTGCCACGGCGCGTGAGCGCTCGACAAGAGGTTGACGGCGACGGTGCGGATACCGTCGAACTCGACGAACGGCGCGCAGGATGCGCGCGTGGCGACGGTGGTTTCGATCGCCTGCGCCGGAGTGCACGCTCGGCCTCAGCCGGCCGAGGCGCGAGCCGATATGCGCGCCGGCGATGGCACGAGCATGCGCAGCGCCCAGCCGAAGAGCACGAAGATCACGCCGACCCCAGCGGCGAACAGGGCGACGCCGAACGAGACGACCGAGGTGAAGAGCGAGGCCCGCAGGAACGAGGCGTTCATCACGGTGTCGCGCACGGGGTCGTCCTGGTCGAGCTCGGCGTACGTCTTGCCGCCGCTGGCCTCGAGCGCGTGCGCGTTGATGACCCCGGCCTGGATGAAGGCGTCGATCGGTCCGTCGACGGTCTTGCCGGCGAAGTACGGCGAGTCGTCGGGGATCGTGATGTTCTCGGCCCGGAGCTGGTTCGAGACTCCGATCCAGGCGATGATCGCCACGAGGATCAACAGGATGCCGCCGATCACGCCGGCCAATCCGATGAGACGGATGCCGCGTCGCTGGCCGTGCGTCAGCACGACCTCGCCGATCTCGTCTCCGTTCACTGCAGACATGTCGCCTCCCCCGGGGTTCGAACTGCTGTCGCCACACTAACGCTGCGAGCGGCAGTGGCGGAAGAGGCGGCCAGGGGCACGCCGGTGGTGGGATGTCGGTCGGGTGCAACAGAATGCTGAAGTGATCAGCGCGAGGACGTTCTGGAGTGCCCTGCCCACCGAGGGCCGGTGGTTGCTGTCGACCGTCGCCATCCAGACGCTCGGCCGGGGGCTCACCCTGCCGTTCACGATCATCTACCTGCACGAGGTGCGCGGCTTCGATCTCGGGCTGTCGGGCGCGCTCATGAGCCTCATCGCCGTGGTCGGGCTCATCGTCACCGGCCCGGGCGGCACCCTCATCGACCGCTTCGGTGCGAAGGCCGTGCTGCTCGCCGGCCTCGTCTCGATGATCGCCGGCTGCACCCTGCTCGCCTTCGCCACCCACCCGGCGGTCGCGGCCGTCGCCCTCGTGCTCATCGGGGTGAACTTCGGCGTCTCCTGGCCGGGGTTCAACGCGCTCATCGCCGCCGTGGTCTCGGGCGACCTGCGCCAGCAGTACTTCGGCGTGAACTTCGCGCTCGTGAACCTCGGCATCGGCGTGGGCGGCATCATCGGCGGGTTCTACGTCGACGTCGACTCCCCAGAGACCTTCACGGTGATCTTCCTCATCGATGCCGCCAGCGCACTGATTCCCATGGCGCTGCTGCTCGGCCCACTCCGCCACGTGCGCACGCAGGCCGAGCCGACCGAGGAGTCGGCGGCGGCGGGCGGCTATCGCGAGATCCTCCGCCAGCCGGCGGTGCTCTGGCTCACGCTCCTCACCTTCATCGCCATGTTCATCGGCTACGGCCAGATGGAGGCGGGCTTCCCGGCGTACGCGCGGCAGGTGGCCGAGGTCTCGACCCGCGTGATCGGCCTCTCGTTCGCGGTCAACACCGCGGTCATCGTGCTGCTGCAGTTCACCGTGCTCGCGAAGATCAGCGGCAAGCGGCGCACCCGGGTGATGTGGGTGATGGCCGGCGTCTGGGCGCTCTCGTGGCTGATCCTCGGCGCGGCAGGCCTCCTGCCCGACTCCCTCGCCGCGGCCATCGGCGTGCTCGCGTTCATGGGCGTCTTCGCGTTCGGCGAGACCCTGCTGCAGCCGACCGTGCCGGCGATCTACAACGACCTCGCCTCCGACCACAACCGCGGCCGCTACAACGCGATCAACTCGGCCGCGTTCCAGGGCGGGGCGATCGCGGGGCCGATCGCCGCGGGACTGTTGCTCGACCACGACCTCGATGCGGTCTACATCGCCGTCATGGTCCTCGGCTGCCTCGGCATCGGCGCGCTGGCGCTCGCCCTCGAGCGCCGCATCCCGGCGAGCGCCAACGGCGTGCCCGCGAGCGCGACGACCACCACGAGCACGCCCACGAGCACGACGGAGCCCGCCGCGGACTGACCCGCGGCGC
>NZ_JBHURI010000151.1:0-3149 GCF_042673425.1 Agromyces sp. NPDC056965
GCCGCTGGGGGCGTCCGGGCCTCGTCGTATCCGGGCGACGGATGCCGCGGCATCCGTCGCCGACCGCCCGACCGGCGCCGAGGCTCGCCCCGTCGCCGTGGCCGGATCTCGACGCGGAACGGCCGCCCCGACGCCGGGCGACGTCCGCGGGCGGGCGTAGTCTGTGCAGGTGCCATCCCGCCCCGAGACCCAGGTTCCCTCTCCGGTCAGTTCCTCGGCAGGGGTGAGTCGCTCGGGCCTCGTCTACGCGATCGCCGCCTACGGCCTCTGGGGATTCCTGCCGATCTACTTCATCGCGCTCGCACCGTCGGGCCCGGTCGAGATCGTCGCCTGGCGCGTGCTCTTCTCGCTCGTCTTCTGCGCACTGCTCATCGCGGTCACCCGGGCGTGGCGTGCGCTCGCCGTGCTGTTCCGCGATCGCCGCATCGTGCTCACGATGGGCCTCGCGGGCGTGCTGATCTTCATCAACTGGCAGACCTACGTCTACGCCGCGACGACGAACCAGGTCGTCGAAGCCGCCCTCGGCTACTTCATCAACCCCATCGTCACGGTGTTCCTCGGGGTGTTCGTGCAGCGGGAGCGGCTGAACCCGACGCAGTGGACCGCGGTCGGCATCTCCATCGTCGCGGTGATCGTGCTCGCGCTCGGGTACGGCCAGCTGCCCTGGATCGCGCTCGTGCTCGCGTTCTCGTTCGGGTTCTACGGGCTCATCAAGAAGCGCGTCGGTCCGAAGGTCGACGCCGTCTCGGGCCTGACGCTCGAGACCGTCTGGCTCGCGCCCCTCGCCGTTGTGCAGCTCGTCTTCGTGGCGATGACGACGGGGCTCACGATCGGCACGGTGAGCGTATGGCACACGGCGCTGCTGGTCGGTCTCGGCGCGGTCACCGCGGTGCCGCTCCTGCTGTTCGCCGCCGCGTCGCGCCGGCTGCCGCTCATCTTCATGGGCTTCATCCAGTACTTCGCGCCGTTCATCCAGTTCCTCGTCGGGGTGTTCATCCTGCAGGAGCCGATGCCGCTCGAGCGCTGGGTCGGTTTCGGGCTCGTGTGGCTCGCGCTCATCGTGCTGACGGTCGACCTGCTCCGCGGGGTCCGGGCGTCACGACGTGTCGTCGCCGAACCCGTGTGAACCGCGTTCCGGGCCCTGCGTCGCACCGTTGCGCCCGAGCCCGGCGAGCGGATGCCGCGGGCGCGCGATCCCCGCGTGAAAGCCCGTGTTTCCGCCGATTCCGTGCGTCGAACCCGCCCGAGGTGTCGGCACGGTAACGATTGACGCGGTGTTACACGGTTGTGACCGCAGCGTCTTGTTTCCGCCATGGGCGCGGAATACTGTCAGACAACGGCGTCACCACGGCGCTGCATTGTGTACCAATTCCTTCAGTCCCAAGGAGCAACATGAGCGTATTCGCGAAGGCCACGGCCAAGCGTTCGGCTCGCGCAGCCTGGACGGGTCTCGCCATTGCCGGCGTCAGCACCCTTCTCCTGTCTGCGTGCGCGTCGGGCGGCACGCCGTCGACCGAGACGGAAGAGCCGGGCGAAGACACCGCCGGCGACGCCCTGCCCATCGAAGCCGGTGAACGTGCGCTGGACCTCAAGATCGGCACGATCCTTCCCCAGAGCGGCACGCTCGCGTTCCTCGGCCCGCCCGAGGAGGCCGGCGTCGCGCTCGGCGCCCAGGAGGTCAACGACGCCGACTCGGGCATGAGCCTCGAGGTCGTCTACCGCGACTCCGGTGACACCACGACCGACATCGCGACCGTCTCCGTGACCGACCTGCTCTCGCAGGACGTCTCGGCGATCGTCGGTGCGGCATCGTCGGGCGTCTCCTTCACCGTGATCGACCAGATCACCTCGGCCGGAGTCGTGCAGTTCTCCCCGGCGAACACCTCGCCCGACTTCACCGAGTACGAAGACGCCGGTCTGTACTTCCGCACGGCACCCTCCGACCTGCTCCAGGGCGAGGTGCTCGGCACGCAGATCGCCGACGACGGCAACTCGACCCTCGGCCTGCTCGTGCTGAACGACCCCTACGGCACCGGCCTCGCGGCCGCGACCAAGGAGTCGTTCGAGGCAGCAGGCGGCGAAGTCGTCGCCGAAGAGCTCTTCAACACGGGTGACTCGAACTTCGACGCGCAGCTCTCGGCCATCTCGGCCGCGAACCCCGACGCCGTCGCAGTCATCACGTTCGACGAGGCGAAGGTCGTCGTGCCGGCGCTCGTCGGCTCGGGCTACCCCGGCGACCAGCTCTACTTCGTCGACGGCAACCTGTCCGACTACAGCGCGGACTTCGCTCCCGGCCTCATCGCCGGCTCGAAGGGCACGCTGCCCGGCCCGAAGCTCGAAGACGACTTCCGCGACCGACTCCTCGGAATCGACCCGGACCTCGCCGACTTCAGCTACGGCCCCGAGTCGTACGACGCAACGGTCCTCATCGCCCTCGCGGCGTACGCGGCGAACAGCACCGACGGTGCCGACATCGCCAAGTACCTGCGTCAGGTGTCGGGTGGCTCGGGCGACGGCGAGAAGGTCACGACCTTCGCCGACGGCGCTGCGCTGCTCGCAGAGGGCAAGCAGATCGACTTCGACGGCGCGTCCGGTCCCATCACGCTCGACGAGCACGGTGACCCGACCGAGGCGACCATCGGCGTCTACGAGTACGGCGACGACAACAAGTACACCCGCATCAACTAGTACGGGTCGAACTGAGCGGGTCCCGGCTTCGGCCGGGGCCCGCTTTTTCGTGCGCCCGGGGCCGGGTGCCGCGGGTCCGGCCGCCGCACCGGGAATCTCCGGGCGCGCGCCGTGATTCCGTGTGTCCCGGTGCGGGTGCGTCGCCGAGTCGCAGGACGGGCGGCGCGACACGCTGTCGCGTTGCGGCGTGTCGTCAGCATCCTCCTGCGACTCGGCGATCATCGAGGCCGAGGGCCGCCCCGGCGGGGCCCGTCACGGCGCGGACGGACGTGTACGGCCGTGGACGGCCGCCGGCGAGGCGCGGGCGGACGTGGAGCCTGCCGGCAGGGCGCAGGTGGACGGTCGCCGGTAAGGCGCGGGCGGAGCGAGGGGCCGACAGATCGAGGGGCCGCGACCTGGGGGTGCCCGGCAGCGGCAGACAGCGAAGAGGGGCGGATGCCGCAGCATCCGCCCCTCTGTCG
>NZ_JBHURI010000152.1:0-3135 GCF_042673425.1 Agromyces sp. NPDC056965
ACGGGGGGGGGTTTTTCGGGGCCCCCCCCTTCCCCCCCCCCCGCGCCCGCCGGGCGGGGCGGGGCGCCGGCGGACGGGGAGTCGACGCTCGTCTGGGACTTCGCGTGGCCGACACGGTGAACAGGCGGCCGGCGCTCGTGCTGGGGACCGCGCAGTTGGGCAACCTCGGCGGACCGATGGATGACGCGACCGCCGCAGCACTGCTGGAGGCGGCATGGGCGGCGGGGGTCCGGCAGTTCGACACGGCGCCGCACTACGGGCTCGGACTCTCGGAGCGCCGTCTTGGCCGGTTCCTCGCGACGAAGCCCCGCGAGGAGTTCCGCGTCAGCACGAAGGTCGGGCGGCTCCTCGTGCCCGCCCCCGAGCGCGATCACCCGCTGCTCGACGACGAGGGGTTCCACGTGCCGCGCGCCTTCCACCGGCGGTGGGACTTCAGCGCACGCGGCATCGGCGACTCGCTCGAGGGCAGTCGTGAACGACTCGGACTCGAGCACATCGACATCGCCTACCTGCACGACCCCGAGCAGCACGCCGAGACGGCGATGGGGGAGGGATACCGTGCGCTCGCCGAATTCAGGGCGACCGGCGTGGTGGGCGAGATCGGCGTCGGCAACCGGAACGTCGAGCTGTTGCGCCACATGGTCGAGGAACTCGACCTCGACCGGATCATGCTCGCGGGGCGGTTCACCCTGCTCGATCAGTCCGCGGCCCACTCCCTCTTCCCGGCCTGTCGACGTCGAGGGGTCGGCATCGACAACGCGTCGGTCTTCAACAGCGGGATCCTCGCCGAGTCGCCGATCGCCGACGGCGCGTGGTTCGATCACGGCGTCGCGTCAACGGCGGTGCTCGATCGAGCACGCCGCATCGAGCGTGTCGTGACGGAGACCGGGTCGACGCTCCCCGCCGCGGCACTGGCGTTCGCCGCCGCCGCAGACGTCGTGCGCACGGTGGTGGTCGGCGCAACGTCCGCCGCTCAGCTTCGCCAGATCGTGGAGTGGCGGGATGCCCCACCGGCTCCCGCGACCTGGGCGCAGTTGGCCGAGGTCGACCTCATCGAGGCCGATCTCATCGCCGGCGAGCCGGCGGCCGGCGCGGCGGCCGCGTTCGGCTGATCGCTACCCGAGCTTGTCGGCGTGCCGGTGCACGACCCGCCAGCCGCTCGGCTCGTGGCGGTACACCTGGGTGGCGCGCAGCGTGAAGGTGCGCGGCTCGCCGTCGATCGAGGTCGAGGCCCGCTCGTAGCCCACGGTGTAGGCCGCTTCGCCGAGCACGTCGAAGGCGATCAGGTCGAACGCGTAGTCGGTGCAGTTCGAGAAGCTCGTCGAGAGTTCCTCGAACGCCTCGATCAGCTCGGAGCGATTCGAGGCGTTGCGCCAGGCGCCGAGCACGCTGACCGGCTCATCGGCCGACCAGATCGCACGGCGTGGGCCGTCGTCGCCGTCGAACATGGCGCGTTCGGCCCGCACGAATTCGCTCTGGAGCCAGATCAGGAAATCCTCGCGATCGCTCATGATCTCAGGATCCTCCCGTCGGCGCCCGGGCACAATCACCGAGTGCTTCCGGAACGCCCGGCGCTCGCGACGAGGGCCGGGCGTTCTTCGTTCGGAGCCGGGGCTACGCCTGCTTCCTGCCGCGCCGCGCGGTGACCGCGAGCACGACGCCGACCGTGCCGACGACGAGTCCGCCCACGGCGAGCACGCGGGCGACCACGTCGTCGGAGCCGGTCTCCGCCGCGACCGACGAGCCTGCCGTGTCGGACGCGTGCTCGGCCGAGGCATCCGCTTCGGCCGCATGGCCGTGGCCGTCGCCGCTCGCCTCGGTGACCGTGATCGCGGGGGCGGGGTGCTCGGGCTCCGCCTCGCCATCGGCGGCGACCTCGCTCCAGTCGGTCCGGCCCTCGGCGCACTCCTGCAGCACCGGGAAGGCGAGCGTCTCGCCCGCGGCATCCGCCGGCAGCTGCGTCGACAGCGAGATCACGTCGCGCAGCTCGCTCGGCAGCGGGGTCACCGCCGTGTACACGACGGCGCTCACGCGCTCGGTGATCTGCGCCCCGTGCGAGTCCTTCTTCGGAGCATCGAGCTGCTCGACGACCTTCTCGATCGTCCAGCCCGGGTTGACGGTGGGGGAGACGCGGTCGACGCCCTCGGGCATCGTGAACGTCAGCCTCGTGGTGGGGCTCTCGCCGCAGCCATGCGGGATGCCGAAACTCAGCACCGTGTAGGCGCCGGCGGCGGTCTCGGTGGACTCGACGCCGACGTGGGCGTTCGCCGCGAGCGGGGCGGCGAGTGCGAGGGCGGTGCCCGCGCCGAGGGCGAGCGCAGCGGCGAGGGAGGTGCGGATCTTGGAGTTCATGCTTGCTCTGCTTTCAGGGTCTGCGAACGTGCACACGGACGATGCGTGTGCGAGGCGTCGCGAAGTGGAGGTGTCAGCGATTCGCCGCGAGGGCGGCGAGCGTCAGCCGCGGCGGTCCCCGATAGCGCAGGGCAGTGCAGAGGAGCGAGGTCGCGTTCGACCCGACGACGCGCGGAGCAGCGGGAGCAAGATGCGCCCGCAACGGCGACACGAGGGCGACGGTGAGCAGGGCCCAGACGCTCCGGATGCCCGAGGCGGCGAAGCGCAGGGCTCGCTGCACCTGGTCGGCCAGGACCACGGCCGACACCGTGAGGACGGCGGCGATCATGTGCGCCACGAGCATCGCGGGCCCGAAATGCTCTTCGTGCACCGGGGAACCCGTCAGCACGACCATCCCGGCAGAATCCGAGTGGTGATGCGGATGCCCCGTGGCGGGAACGGCGGCCTGGAGCCCGGTTCTCGGCGTGAGCGAATAGAGGGCGTGCAGCGCGAGCTGGGCGATCACGGCGGCGAGGGCAGCGCGCGGCGTGCTCTGCCGACTGCCGACGATGAGGATCGCGGACGGCACCGAGAACGCGAGTGCCACGGCGATCGTCACGAGCCCCGGAGGTGTGCCGCCTCCGATCGTGTGCGCCAGCGACGCGAAGAGGATCGCGGCGGCGGCGATCGTGAACGCCCGAACGACCTGGGCGCCGCGACGGATCTGCACCCCATGATCATAGAGCTGCCCGAGAACAGCGAGGTGCCCGAAAACGACGAAGCGCCGCCGGGCGATGCCCGGCC
>NZ_JBHURI010000153.1:0-2642 GCF_042673425.1 Agromyces sp. NPDC056965
CTGCCACAGGCGCCGCCCGGCGCGCAGGATCACCGACGCGTCGGGACGCGTCGGGACACGTCGCTTCGAGACGCGACTCAGCGCGAGAGCAGCAGTGCCTCGCCCTGGCCGCCGCCGCCGCAGAGCGCGACGGCCGCGCGGCCCTCGCCCCGGCGGGAGAGTTCGAGGGCGGCGTGCAGCGCGAGCCGAGCGCCGGATGCGCCGATCGGGTGCCCGAGGGCGATCGCGCCGCCGTGCACGTTGACGACGTCGCTCGAGACGCCGAGTTCGCGTGCCGACTCGAGCGAGACCGCGGCGAACGCCTCGTTGATCTCGATGAGGTCGAGTTCGGCCGCCGAGCCGCCCGACTTCTCGAGCGCTGCCGCGATCGCGTTGGCGGGCTGCGCGTGCAGCGAGTTGTCGGGGCCGGCGACCTGGCCGGCCGCGCCGACGAGCGCGAGCCAGGGGAGCCCGCGGGACTCGGCCCACTCGCGGCTCGCCACGACGACGGCGGCGGCGCCGTCGGAGAGCGGAGAGGAGTTGCCCGCCGTGATCGTGCCCTCTGCGCTGAACGCCGGGCGCAGCTTCGCGAGCACCTCGACGGTGGAGTCGGGGCGGACGCCCTGGTCTTCGGCGACGACGACGGGGTCGCCCTTGCGCTGCGGGATCTCGACGGGCACGATCTCGTCGGCGAAGACGCCGTCGGCCTGTGCGGCACCGGCGCGCACGTGGGAGGCCGCGGCGATCTCGTCTTGCGCCGCTCGGTCGATCTCGTAGCGTCCGTTGAACCGCTCGGTCGAGGCGCCCATCGATTCGCGGTCGAAGGCGTCGGTGAGGCCGTCGTGAGCGGCGTGGTCGAGCATCTCCCACGATCCGTAGGCCTGACCGCGACGCGAGCCGGGCAGGAGGTGCGGGGCGTTCGTCATCGACTCCTGGCCGCCGGCCACGACGACGGATGCCTCGCCGAGGCGGATGAGCCTCGCGGCATCCGTGATGGCGACGAGGCCCGACAGGCAGACCTTGTTGACGGTGGTGGCCGGAACCCGCCACGGGATGCCGGCGGCGACCGCCGACTGCTTCGCGGGGTTCTGGCCGGCGCCCGCCTGGAGCACTTGGCCCATGATCACGGCGTCGACGTCGTCGGGGGAGACCCCGGCCTTCTCGAGCGCGCCGCGGATGGCGACGGTGCCGAGCTCGACCGCCGTCTGGCCGGCGAGGTTGCCGTTGATGCGGGCGAACGGCGTGCGTGCCCCCGCGATGATGACGACGTCGGGGATGCTCATTTTCCGGGACTCCTTCGTTCGGGTTGCGAGCTGCGCTGCTCTCAGCCTATTGTACTTTCCTGAGACCTGAACCAGCTGTCAGGTTCGCTGAACGCAGCAAGCCGATCCACCCCCACGATCCAGCCATTCACTGTTGAGAGGCACAACCCATGCGAGCTACGAAGAAGTACCTCGCGACGGCCGTCATCGCCGCCGCGACCATTGCACTGGTCGGGTGCGCCCCGACCGCCACCGGCGGCGCCGAGTCGACGGATGCCGCCGCCCCCGTGAAGGTGGCGATGCTCACGAGCCAGACCGGACCGCTCGCCGCGTACGGCGCCGCCTACACGGCGGGCTTCGAGGCCGGCCTCGACTACGCGACCGACGGCACCGGCACGGTCGACGGCCGCGAACTCGAGATCGAGTGGGCCGACGACCAGGGCAACCCCGACACCGCCGTCTCGAAGGCGAAGGACTTCATCGGCCAGGGCTACCAGATCCTCGCGGGCACCGCGGCATCGGGCATCGCAACGGCGCTCGCCGAGCAGGCCGCGCAGAACCAGATCCTCTACATCTCGGGCCCTGCGGCCGCCGACGTCATCACGGGCGTCAACGAGTACACCTTCCGCTCGGGTCGCCAGACCTACCAGGACGTCGCCACCGCCGGCACCTTCATCGGCGAGCCGGCCGGCAAGAAGGTCGTCGTCTTCGCGCAGGACAACGCCTTCGGCCAGGGCAACCTCGCCGGCGTGCAGGCCGTGCTCGGCGGCCAGGGCGCGACCGTCGAGGGAGTGCTCGTCGCCGAGGACGCGACCGAGTTCACGCCCTTCGCGCAGCAGCTCGTCGACGCGGCGCCCGACCTCGTGTTCGTCGCGTGGGCCGGCGCCTCCTCGGGCGCCATGTGGACCGCGCTCTCGCAGCAGGGCGTGTTCGACCAGGTGCCCGTCGTGACGGGCCTCGGCGACGTCGCGACCTACGGCGCCTACGGTGACGCCTCAAGCGACATCTCGTTCCTGAACCACTACTTCGGCGGTGCGGCGGGCACCGATGCCGAGGCCGCGATGATCGAGCACCTCGAAGCCGCGGGCGCCACCGCCGACCTCTTCTCGCCCGATGGCTTCGTCGCGGCGCAGATGATCGTCCAGGCCGTGCGCGAGGGCGGCGACACCGTCGACGGCATGATCACCGCGCTCGAGGGCTGGACCTTCGACTCGGTCAAGGGCGAGATCACCGTCCGCGCCGAGGACCACGCCATGATCCAGCCGATGTACCAGGCGAAGCTCGTGCAGGACGGGGCGAACTGGGTGCCCGAACTCGTCGACACCGTCGACGCCGAATCGGTGGCTCCGCCGGTCGCCGGCAAGTGACCTGCGCGGGGGGGGGGGGGGGCCGGCACCCCCC
>NZ_JBHURI010000154.1:0-2535 GCF_042673425.1 Agromyces sp. NPDC056965
CCGCCGGGATGTCCGCCGGCGGCGCGGTGCTCTCGCGGACGACCAGGCTCGTCGCCAGGTCCATGCGCGGCGTCGTCGCCGGGGTCTCGTCGCTCATCCGGATGACGAGCCGCGCGGCCTCTTCGCCCATTCGCTTCAGCGGCTGGTGCACGGTCGTCAGCCGCGGGGTCACCCAGAGCGCGAGCGGGATGTCGTCGTACCCGACGATCGAGACGTCCTCCGGCACGCGGAGCCCGGCGACGCGCGCCGCGTCGAGCACGCCGACGGCCTGCAGGTCGCTGCCCGCGAAGATCGCGGTGGGCGGTTCGTCGAGCGCGAAGAGCTCGCGAGCGTGATCGCGCCCGCCGCTGACGTGGAAGTCGCCGAACCTGATCCATGCCGGATCGACCGGCAGCCCGGCCGAGTTCATCGCCGAGCGGTACCCGTCGACGCGGGCGAGCGAGCACATCATGTCCTCGGGCCCGGTGATCGCGGCGATGCGGCGATGGCCGAGATCGATCAGGTGCCGGGTCGCCATGAGCCCGCCCGACCAATTCGCGGAACCGACGGACGGGGCGTCGGGTGAGGGGTCGCCGGCCGGATCGATGATGACGAACGGGATGGCCCGCGACCGCAGTCGCTCGCGATACTCGGGCGCGAGCTCGGCGAAGACGAGCACGATGCCGATGGGTCGCCGCCGCATGACGCCTTCGATCCAGTCGGGATCGGGCGCGTGGCGGTTGCCGCTGACCGTGAGCACGACGCTCAGGCCGTGCTCCTTGGCGACGGTCTCGACCCCGTCGATGAGCTCCATCGACCAGATGGCGTCGAGTTCGGGGAAGACGAGTTCGATGAGGTCGGTCCTCGCCTCGGCGCGACCGTGGCGGCGCACGTATCCCCGGTCGGCGAGGAGGGTCTCGACTCGCGTGCGGGTCGCGGCCGAGACGTCGGCTCGGCCGTTCAGGACCTTCGAGATCGTCGAGAGCGAGACGCCGGCCTCGCCGGCCACTTCGGCGAGGGTGACGCGCTCCCCGGGTGCTTCGGAATCCATGTTTCGAATCATATTCCCGAAACTTGCGCTGGCGCGATGCCGGTCGATGCGATAAGTTGTCAGGCACAACCAATACCGCTCAATGAGGATCAGGTGACGATGTCCGTGCCCACCCCCACCCGTGACGACCAGTTCTCCTTCGGCCTGTGGACCGTCGGCTACAACGGCACCGATCCGTTCGGCGGGCCCACGCGGCATCCGCTCGACGTCGCGCACGTCGTCGAGAAGCTCGACGAACTCGGCGCCTACGGCCTCACCTTCCACGACGACGACCTGTTCGCATTCGGGTCGACCGACGCCGAGCGACAGACCATGATCGACCGACTGAAGAGCGCGCTCGAGTCGACGGGCATCGTCGTCCCGATGGTGACCACCAACCTGTTCAGCGCCCCGGTCTTCAAGGACGGCGGCTTCACGTCGAACGACCGCGCCGTGCGCCGCTTCGCGCTCCGCAAGGTGCTGCGCAACATCGATCTCGCCGCCGAACTCGGCGCGAAGACCTTCGTGATGTGGGGCGGGCGCGAAGGCGCGGAGTACGACGCCGCGAAAGACATCCGCTCGGCACTCGAGCGCTACCGCGAGGCCGTGAACCTGCTCGGCGACTACGTCACCGACAAGGGCTACGACATTCGCTTCGCGATCGAGCCCAAGCCGAACGAGCCTCGCGGCGACATTCTGCTGCCGACGGTGGGCCATGCCCTCGCGTTCATCGACTCGCTCGAGCGCCCCGAACTCGTCGGAGTCAACCCCGAGGTCGGGCACGAGCAGATGGCCGGCCTGAACTTCTCCGCCGGCATCGCCCAGGCGCTGTACCACGGCAAGCTCTTCCACATCGACCTCAACGGCCAGCGCGGCATCAAGTACGACCAGGACCTCGTCTTCGGCCACGGCGACCTGCACAACGCATTCGCCCTCGTCGACCTGCTCGAGCACGGCGGTCCCGGCGGCGCGCCGGCGTACACCGGGCCCCGCCACTTCGACTACAAGCCCAGTCGCACCGAAGACGAGACCGGCGTGTGGGACTCCGCCGCCGCGAACATGCGCACCTACCTGCTGCTCAAGGAACGGGCGGCCGCATTCCGCGCGGATCCCGAGGTGCAGGAGGCGCTCACCGCCGCGAAGGTGTTCGAACTCGGACAGCCGACCCTCGGCGAGGGCGAGGGCCACGCCGAACTGCTCGCCGACCGCACCGCGTTCGAGGACTTCGACGCCGACGCCTACCTCGGCGGACACGGCTTCGGCTTCGTGCGACTCCAGCAGCTCGCCACCGAGCACCTGCTCGGCGCACGCGGCTAGGCACGGCGCGTGTCGCTCGTCGCAGGCGTCGACTCGTCGACGCAGGCGTGCAAGGTCGTCATCCGAGACGCTGCGACCGGGGCGCTCGTGCGCTCCGGTCGCGGGCCGCCCCCCCCCCGCCCCCCGGGGGGTACCGCCCCGGGGGGGGGGGGGCGGGGCACCGCGGTAGCCCCCGCGGGCGGGCGCGGAGACGGCGAGGCGGGGGGCCG
>NZ_JBHURI010000155.1:0-2278 GCF_042673425.1 Agromyces sp. NPDC056965
GCGGCGCGGCATCATGCGTGTCGGGTCAGGCGGAAACCGGGGCAGGCGACAGGGCCGGCACCACGACGGCCTCGAATGCCGACGCGGTGCGGGCGACGACCTCGGGCCACGGGGCATCCCAGATGGCCTCGTTGAAGAGCTCGACCTCGATGTCGCCGATGTACCCGGCCGACTCCACGGCCGCGGTGAACGCGGCGAAGTCGATCACGCCGTCGCCGGGATAGTGCCGTGCGAGCAGCACGTCGGCGGGCAGCGGCGTCGCCCAGTCGCACACCTGGTAGCTCGCGATGCGACCGGATGCCCCGGCGCGCGTGATCTGCTCGAACACCTCGGGGTCCCACCACAGGTGGAACGTGTCGACGACGACGCCGACCGTCGATGCGTCGAACGGCTCGGCGAGGTCGAGTGCCTGCTTCAGCGTCGAGACGACCGCCCGGTCGGAGGCGTACATCGGATGCAGGGGCTCGATCGCGAGGGTCACGCCGGCGGATGCCGCGTCGGGGGCCAACTCGGCGAGTGCGTCGGCGACCCGGCCACGTGCGCCGACGAGGTCGGTCGTGCCGGTGGGAATGCCGCCGGCCACGAGCACGAGCACCGCTGCCGAACCGGGTGCGCCTGCGGCGGCGAGCGTCGCCGTCTCGTCGATCGCGCGTCGGTTGTCGTCGATGGCGGAGCGGCGTTCAGGGCCTTCGGGCAGGGTGAAGAACCCGCCGCGGCAGAGGCTCGAGACGCGAAGCCCCGAGTCGGCCAGCCGACGTGCCGCCTCGTCGAGGCCGACGGCCTGCACCGGCTCGCGCCAGAGTCCGATCGACTCGTAGCCGCCCGTCCGCGTCAGCCGCAGCGCCTCATCGAACGGCGCGTGCTTGATCGTCGCCTGGTTCATCGACAGGCGCGGGTGAGCGGTCATGCGAGCACCTCCACCGCGTGCGCGCCGGAGTCGGCATCGGAACTCGTGGCGACCGAGGTCGCCGCGTCCGGGTCGATCCCGTTGATCCTGAGCATCCCGTGCCACCGCTCGGCAGCGAGCTCGGGCCGCTCGAGCGACCCGGACGCGTTCGCGAGCTCGACGATGTGCGACAGGTGCGGCAGGCTCCTCGCGGCGTGCAGCCCGGCGACCATCTGGAACGCGGACTGGTGGCCGTTCAGCCACGCGAGGAATGCGACGCCCGTCTTGTAGAAGTAGGTGGGGGCCGCGAACACCTGCCGGGAGAGCGCCTCGGTCGGGCCGAGGATGCGGTGGTACGCGGCCTCATCGCCGGAATCGAGCGCCTGGATCGCGGCCGATGCGTTCGGGGCGAGCGCCGCGAACGCGCCGAGCAGGGCGTCGGAGTGCCCGAGCTCGTCACCCGCGATGAGTCCCACGTAGTGGAAGTCGTCGCCCGTGTACATCCGCGCAGTGCCTGGGAGGCGTCGGCGCACCGCGATCTCGGCATCGGCGTCGAGCAGGCTCATCTTCACTCCCGAGACCGTGTCGGGGTGCTCGGCGATGAGCTCGACCAGCACGTCGGCCGCGGCATCCGTGTCAGCGGAGCCGAAGTAGCCGGCCAGCTGCGGGTCGAACGCGGTGCCGAGCCAGTGCAGCACGACGGGGGCGCTCGCCGCGGCGAGCACCTCGCGGTAGACGCGACGGTAGTCGTCGGCACTCTGCGCCGCCCGGGCGAGGTGACGGCTCGCCATGAGTACGACGCCGGCGCCGGAATCCTCCGCGCGGTGGAGCTGCTCCTTGTAGGCGTCGATGACCTGTTGGAGCGAGATGCGCTCGTCGTCGACGTGGTCGGTGTTGACGCCGACCACGAGCTTGCCGCCGACGGAGGCCGCCTCCGCGGCGCTGCGCGAGATGAGCTCGCGGGTCGCTGCGGCGTCGAGACCCATGTTGCGCTGCGCCGTGTCCATGGCGTCGGCCACGCCGAGCCCCCACGACCACACGTGATGGCGGAACGCGAGCGTCGCGTCCCAGTCGATCTCGGCCGGCTGACCGGGCGTGTTGTCGGCGAACGGCTTCGGCACGACGTGCGCGGCCGCGTAGGCGACCCGGGTGCGCAGCGGCGTGCTCGGCTGGGCGAACGTCGGCGCTTCGGCGAGCGGCGCTGCAGTCAGCGCGCCGCTCGTGTCGAGCAGGGTGAGCGTCGACATGGTCAGCGCACCCCGGCGAACTCGGCGTCGACGGCAGCGGATGCCGCGGCATCCGCTGCCCCGTCGAGCGCGACCACCGGGACGTCGATGCGACGACCCGCCTTCGAGCTCGCGAGGCCGGCGTCGGCGGGCAGCACGCCCCCGG
>NZ_JBHURI010000156.1:0-2011 GCF_042673425.1 Agromyces sp. NPDC056965
AGTCGAATCGACTCGCGGCGCTCGTGTCGCTGCTGACGCGGTGTGCCCGCTCTCGCGCTCAGTCGCCGTGCGAGCTCGTCACTCGCCGACGAGCACGAGCTCCGAGAGCGGCTTGCGCAGGCGCGGGGCGCTCTCGCGCTCGCGGAGTGCGTCGGGCAGGGCGTTCACATCGCCGAGCACGCCGATCGCGGTGATCGAGACGACCTCGAGTCCGTCGGCGAGGCCGAAGGCGTTGCGGATCTCCTCGGCCTCGAAGCCGCCCATCTGGTGGGTGTGCAGGCCCTCGTGCTGCGCCTGCACCGAGAGGTGGGCGACCGCCTGGCCGAGGTCGTAGCGCGCCCACGGGCGGGGCTTGCCCTCGGCGTCGACCGTCTCGGCGACGTTCGCGATGAGCACTGCGGCGGAATCCGCCCAGGCCTGGTTGAACCCGAGCATCGCGTCGTGCAGCTTCGTGAAGGCGTCGGTGCCGCGGCGTCCGACGATGAAGCGCCAGGGCTGCACGTTGTTCGCCGACGGAGCCCAGCGCGCGGCCTCGAGGATCGTGCGGATGACCGCGGGGTCGATCTCGGCCGTCGGGTCGTACGCGCGGGGGCTGAAGCGCTCGACGAGCGGCGCGATGAGCGGCGCGTCGGTCTCGGCGCGGCGGGAGGTGATGTCGGTGATGAGGGTCATTCGCTTGCGGCTTTCACGAGAGTGGAACAGATGCCGGGGCGTCGTCGACCCGAGGGATGCAACGCGCAGCGGCATCCGCTATTCCATGCTCATGCATGATTCTCAGCGAACCCGAGGTTCGGGATCACTCGTGTCGCACGGGACTGCGGATATCGCCGGTCCCATGCGACACGAGTGATCCCGCGCCGCGCGGAAGGCGCTCAGGCTCGCGCGAGCTCCTCGCGGATGCCCGCGACGAACGCGTCGATGTCGGCCTCGCTCGTGTCGAACGAGCACATCCAGCGCACCTCGCCGCGAGCGGCATCCCAGTCGTAGAAGCGGAACCGCTCGCGCAGCCGGTCGGCGACGCCCGCCGGGAGGGTCGCGAAGACGCCGTTCGACTGCGTCAGCTGCGAGAAGCCGAGGCCCGGCAGCTCGCCGGCCGCGATGCCCGCATCGAGCGCGTCGCGCAGGCGTCGCGCCATCGCGTTCGCGTGGCGCGCGCTCTCGATCCAGAGGTCGCCCTCGTAGAGCGCGATGAGCTGCGCCGAGGTGAAGCGCATCTTCGAGGCGAGCTGCATGTTGAGCTTGCGCAGGTACTTGAGGCCCACGGATGCCTCGGAGTTCAGCACCACGATCGCCTCGGCGCCGAGCGCGCCGTTCTTCGTGCCGCCGACGCTCAGCACGTCGACGCCCGCGTCGCGCGTGAAGGCGCGGAGGGGGAGGTCGAGGGATGCCGCGGCGTTCGAGAGGCGCGCGCCGTCCATGTGGAGGGTCATGCCGCGCTCGTGCACGTGGTCGGCGATCGCACGCACCTCGTCGGCGGTGTACGCGGTGCCGAGCTCGGTGGTCTGCGTGATCGACACGACGAGCGGCTGCGCACGGTGCTCGTCGCCCCAGCCCCACGCCTCGCGGTCGATGAGCTCGATCGTGAGCTTGCCGTCGGGCGCGGGAACCGTGAGCAGTTTCATGCCGCCGACGCGCTCGGGCGCACCGCCCTCGTCGGAGTTGATGTGCGCGGTGCTCGCCGAGATCACGGCGCCCCAGCGGGGGAGCATCGACTGCAGGCCCGTGACGTTCGCGCCCGTTCCGTTGAAGACGGGGAACGCCTCGATGCCCTCGCCGAAGTGCCGCGCGAAGACCTGCTGCAGTCGCTCGGTGTAGACGTCTTCGCCGTAGGCGACCTGGTGGCCGTCGTTGGCGGCGGCGATCGCCGCGAGCACCTCGGGGTGCACACCCGAGTAGTTGTCGGAGGCGAAACCGCGGACGGAGGTGTCGTGGAGCTGTTCAGTCACTGAACCATCCTCGCACTGCTGCAGAAGAGCGGATGCAACGAGCGGATGCCGCGGGCGACTCACGC
>NZ_JBHURI010000157.1:0-1818 GCF_042673425.1 Agromyces sp. NPDC056965
ACATCCGCCATCGTCGTCCCACCGCTCCGAACCCGCCGCCGCTCAGCCGGCGACGATGCGCTGCGACCCCGCGTCGAACTCGACGAGGTCGCCGGTCTCGCCCGCGCGACTCGCGCGGCCGCCGAGCACGAGCATGTACGCCAGGAAGCCGCCGAGTGCCGCGACGCCGATGCCGATCTTCACCGGCCACGGCCAGGGCGCCGGGGTGACGAAGCCCTCGATCAGTCCTGAGACGAAGAGGAAGAACACGAGCCCGATCGCGACGCTGAAGAGCGCGCGCGCGTCTTCGGCGAGCGCGACGCCCCGAGGTCGAGCCCCCGGCGCCACCCACGCCCAGAAGATGCGGAGGCCGGCTGCCGCTGCGACGAAGACGCACGTGAGCTCGAGCAGCCCGTGCGGCGCGATGTAGAGGAAGAAGGTGTCGGCCTCGTCGTAGGCGAACATGACCGCTGCATTGATGCCGAGGTTCTGCGCGTTCTGCAGGATCACCCACGGCACCCACACCCCGAGGATGCCGAATGCCACGCACTGGGCGGCGATCCACGCGTTGTTCGTCCACACCGCCCCTGCGAACGAGGCAGCCGGGTTCTCGGAGTAGTAGGCGACGAAGCCCTCCTCGGCGACCTGGCGCAGCTCCTCCTCGCTGCCGAGCGCCGCGAGCACGCGCGGATCGGCGCTGATCCACCATGCGTAGAGCGCGGCGACCACGACCGTGACGACCGCCACCGCGAGGGTCAGCCACCGCAGCCGATAGAGCGCCGCGGGCAGGCTCACGACCACGAACCGGGTGAACTGCCGCAGCGGGTTCTCGGGCGCGCCCGTGAACGCGAGCCGAGCTCTGGCGAGCGTGACCGAGAGCCGGTCGCCGAGCGCCGTCGAGCCCGCAGTCGCCTGCACGAGGGAGAGATCGGATGCGGCGCTCTGATACCGCTCGATGAGTTCGTCCGCATCGGCGCCGTCGAGACGACGCCGCCGTGCGAGCGCGTCGAGGCGCTGCCAGTCGTCTTGGCGGGCGGAGGCGAGCGCATCGAGGTCCATCTGCTTGAATACTACCCATGGCAGATGCCCCAGCCGTCGCCCCGAGCGCCGCCCGATTCGACGACGAGGGCGTGGTCACCGGCGAGGCCGTGACGCTCGACGTACGCCCCGCGAGCGCGATCATCCGGGCGGGCGGCGCGATCATCGACGTGCTCGTCTCGGTGCTCCTCATCCTCGGCCTGCTCCTGGCCCTGTCGGGACTCGGCATCGACGAGAAGGGCTTCCAGGCCATCCTGATCGCGGGCATCGTGACGTGCATCGTGATCGTTCCCACGGCGGTCGAGACGGCCTCGCACGGTCGCTCGCTCGGCAAGCTCGCACTGGGCCTCCGCGTCGTGCGCGACGACGGCGGCGCGATCGGGTTCCGGCACGCCTTCATCCGTGCGCTGACCGGAGTCGTCGAGATCTACCTGACCTTCGGCGGCCTCGCCGTGCTCGTCGGGTTCCTGAACCCGTCGTCGAAGCGACTCGGCGACCTGCTCGCGGGAACGCACGGCCAGGTCGAACGCGTGCCGAAGCTGCCGTCGACCGCGTTCGGCGTTCCGCCCGAGCTCGTCTCGTGGGCGGCGATCGCCGACGTCGCCCGGCTCCCCGATCCGCTGGCGCGCCGGGTCGCGGCGTTCTTCACGAACGCGGCGCACCTCGTGCCCGAGAGTCGCGTGCGCGTCGCGGCCTCGCTCGCAGCCGAGGTGGCGCCGTTCGTTTCGCCGCTGCCCGACGCATCGCCCGAACGATTCCTCGCGGGCGTCGCAGCGCTCCGGCGCGAGCGCGACGCGGTCG
>NZ_JBHURI010000158.1:0-1491 GCF_042673425.1 Agromyces sp. NPDC056965
GCCTCGTAGGTCGCGGTACCCGAGGGGCGGATGCCGCGGCATCCGCCCCTCGAATGCGCCGTCGTCGCCATGCGCCGTCGTCGCCATGCGTCGTCGTCGCCATGCGTCGTCGTCGCCATGCGCCGTCGCAGCCCGGCGCGTCGCCCTACCGGCCCAGCGCGCGGCGCAGCGCCGCCGCCTGGTGCCGATGCCCGATCGTCTCGTAGCCGACGATCACGACGAGCGGTGCGCATGCCGCGAGCACGATGCCGACGGGCATGCTCGCGCCGGCCACGACCGCGAGCACGGAGACGCAGAGGGCGGCCATGCTGAGCAGGAACAGCAGGATGTGGAACCGGTCGAACTCCCGCAGCAGCAGGGAGTAGATCGTGAAGAGGGCGATGAGGAAGACGCCGACGGGCACTGCGACCGTGAGCATGGCCGCGACCTCGCCGATGTGGGCTGTACCGTCGATCTCGAATGCCGCGACATGCAGCCCCGCGCCGGTCGCCGCGATCGAACCGAAGATCACGAGGTGGCCGTAGCCCCAGACGAATCCGCGTTCCCGGAACCGCTGCAGCACCTTCGCCGACGGCATCGTGAAGTAGACCCACCACATGCCGAAGGCGAGCGCCGTGCCGCCGAAGGCGACGAGCACGGCGTCGAGGCTCCAGTCCTGATGCTCGACCACGGCGGAGATCGTGAGGATCGTGCCGAGCACGACCTCGCCGAGCGTGATGATGACGAGCAGGCCGTACCGCTCGGCGATGTGGTGCGCGTGCCAGGGCGTGCCGCCGATGCGACGTTCGATCAGGTACGGGCCGAGCAGTTCGAGGGTGCCGAGCACCACGAAGATGCCGAGCATCACGGGCAGCGCGGGGTTGATGAAGATCGTGGTCACCCAGCCGACCTGGATGATGCCGACGACCGTCGCGTAGGCGAGTGCGCTGCGCCGGTGCGAGGGGTCGTGGCGCGCGATGCGCAGCCACAGCGCCACGGTGGCCACCCGCATGACGACGTAGCCGGCGACCACCACGCCGTTGTCGAGGTGGTCGCCCTCGTCGATCGAATGGAACATGGGCGGCAGTCCGAGCGCCAGCAGGAGGACGCCGAGCATCTGCACCATCGTCGCGACGCGGAAGAACACGTCGTCGTTGTCGTAGGCCGAAGCGAGCCACGAGTAGTTGATCCAGGCGAGGCAGATCGCGAAGACCGCGATCGTGAAGCCGATGAACGCGGGCATGAAATGCCCGATCTCGAGCAGGTGCGCGGCCTGCGTGCCCGCCTGGCTGAACGCGACCACGAACGTGAGGTCGAAGAGCAGCTCGAGCGGCGTCGCGGTGCGGTGCGCCTCGTCGGGATCGCGGCCGACCATGCGCCGGAGCCGGTGGTCGAGCGGCGGGTGAGCGGATGTCTCCGCGCCCGCGTCACCTGTCTGGCGATCGGCCATGCTGCGCCCCTCCCGTCGGCGCTCGGGCGGCGCCGGTGGCTAATGCTGCCACAGGCGCCGCC
>NZ_JBHURI010000159.1:0-1458 GCF_042673425.1 Agromyces sp. NPDC056965
CCCCGGGAGATCGGGGCCGGCGTCGTGCGAATCACGTCTCGGCCGCGTCGCGTCAGCCGTAGAGCTTCGCGTCGTACGTGGGGCCGTAGTACGCGTCGAGCTCTTCGACGGATTCGTTCGGGCGTTCGAGCGCCTGCGCGATCACGGCGCGGCGGGGCGCGGCCGCCGGGTCCCAGGTCTCGGGCTTCCAGGTCTGCGACCGCAGGAACGCCTTCGAGCAGTGGGAGAAGATCTCGTCGATCGCGACCTCGAGCACGAGCAGGGGCTCGTGCCCGCGCACCTGCATGCGTTCGGCGTAGGGCGCATCGCGGAGGAGACGGCCGCGGCCGTTGATGCGCAGCGTGTCGCCGCGACCCGGGATGACGAAGAGCAGCCCGACGTGCGGATTCTCGAGCACGTTGTGGAAGCCGTCGGCACGGCGATTGCCCGGTCGCTCGGGAATCGCGATCGTCGTGTCGTCGAGCACGAGGGCGAAGCCGGCCGGGTCGCCCTTGGGGGAGACGTCGGCGTTGCCGGCGGCATCCGCTGTCGAGATGAAGCAGAGTGGGGATGCCGCGAGCCACTGTCGATCGAGGTCGTGCAGCCGATCGCGCGACTTGTCGCGGGCGGCGGGCAGCGGCCGGCCGACGATCTCCTCGAGCTCGGCCGAGGTCGTGACGGGAATGCCTCCGTGATCCATGGCTCCACGCTACGCCCGCGGCCGACCCGATCGATGCCGGCGCCCGTCGTCTCGACGGCCGTGACCGGCTGAGGCGCCGCGCCTGAGATGATCGGACGATGCAGACCATGCGGGCGAATCGGGCGGTGCTCTTCGATGTCGACGGCACGCTGATCGACGCGATGGCGGGCCAGCGACGCATCTGGCACGAGTGGGCCGAGCGATCGGGCCTCGACCCGGCGCTCGTGTACGAGGTGGCCATGCGCACACGGCCGATCGAGACCGTGGCCGAGGTGCTGCCGGGGCGCGACCCGGCTCCGCTCGTCGCCGAGTTCGACCGGCTCGAAGACCTCGAGGCCGAGCTCGGGCCGCTGCACGGAATCGACGGAGCTGCGCTGCTCCTCTCATCGCTCGAACCGAACGCCTGGGCCCTCGTCACGTCGAACGCCGAGCGGCGGGTGACGACCCGCTTCCGACGGCTCGGGCTGCCGCTGCCCGAGGTCATCGTCGACAACCTGGCGACCCGCGCGGGCAAGCCGTCGCCCGACCCCTACCTGCTCGCGGCACGTCGTCTCGGCGTCGACCCTCGCGACTGCCTGGTGATCGAGGACGCGCCGGCGGGTGTCGCCGCGGGGCTCGCCGCGGGCATGACGACCTGGAGCGTCAACGGCGAGGTGCCGGTCGCGGGCGCCAACCGGCACTTCCGCACGCTCGCCGACGCAGCCGCCGACATCGTCGGCTTCGTGGCGGGTGACGACGTGCACGCGGCATCCGCCTGACGCCCGCCGACGACGAAGCGC
>NZ_JBHURI010000160.1:0-1213 GCF_042673425.1 Agromyces sp. NPDC056965
CGCGGGCCTCGCTCGCCGCGACGCTCGCCGCCGACCCCGAACTGCTGTTACTCGACGAACCGACGAACGACCTCGACGACGACGCCTGGGAATGGCTCCTCCGACGGCTCCGCGCCCACCGCGGCACGGTCGTTGCAGCGACCCACGACCGCGCGTTCCTCGAGGCGCTGACCGACGTCGTCTGGGAGGTCGACGCCCGCACGGTGGCTCGCCACGGCGACGGGTATGCGGGCTACGTCGCGGCGAAGGCGCGCGAGCGCCGGCAGGCGATCGAGGCGCATGCAGCGTGGACGGAGGAGCTCGCCCGGCATCGGCAGCTCGCCTCGGCGAACGCCGCCCGCGTCGACGCGATCCCGCGCAGGATGGAGAAGGCGGGCATGGGCATCGGGCAGTTCCGCATGCGCAGCCGCGACCACGGCTCGACGAGTCGCATCCGGAACGCCAAGGAGCGCGTCGCGAGGCTCGTCGAGCACCCGGTCGCACCACCGCCGGAGCCGCTCGCGTTCACGCCGCGACTCGCGACGACGAGTGCAGCGGGTGCCGCGACCGCCACCGACCTCGCCGTCGAGCTCACCGCCGTGCGGGTCGGCGAACGGCTCGCCGTCGACCACCTGCGCGTCGACCCGGGTGAGCGACTGCTCGTCACCGGGCCGAACGGCGCGGGCAAGACGACCCTGCTGCGGCTCATCGCGGGTCAGCTGCTCCCCGACATCGGCACCGTGACGGCGCCGCGACGCATCGGTCACCTGCAGCAGGCGAGCACGATCACCCCGACCGACGAGTCGCTCATCGAGGCGTTCGCCGCGCGAGCCCGACTCGACCTCGACACGGCCGAGGCGACGCTGGGCTCGCTCGGGCTCTTCCGGCCCGACGATCTCGGGTTGCCGCTGTCGGCGCTCTCCTACGGCCAGCGCCGACGGCTCGAGCTCGCACTGCTCGTGGCCTCGCGACACGACGTGCTGCTGCTCGACGAGCCGACCAACCACCTCGCCCCCGTGCTCGTCGACGAACTCGAGCTCGCGCTCGAGGGCTTTCCGGGCACGGTCGTGCTCGTCTCGCACGACCGGCGCATGCGGGCGCGGTTCGTCGGGCGCCGGCTGCACGTGAGCGGTGGCCTGATCGGCGCCTGAGGCGGCCGGCGCACGAGAACGCCCGACCGGTCGACCCGGCCGGGCGTTCGGGGTGCGGGCGAGCGGATGCCGCGGCATCCGCT
>NZ_JBHURI010000161.1:0-1077 GCF_042673425.1 Agromyces sp. NPDC056965
GCCCTCGCCCTCGTCGACGGTTTCGATGCGGGCACCGCGCTCGTGCGGCATCCGCTGGTCTCCGCCGTGGGGTTCACCGGGTCGACCCGGGGCGGCCGCGCGCTCTTCGACCTCGCCTCGGCGCGGCCCGCGCCGATCCCGTTCTACGGCGAGCTCGGCTCGATCAATCCGGTCGTCGTCACGGAGGCCGCTGCTGCGCGGGATGCCGCGGGCATCGCCGCCGGGCTCGCGGGCTCCTTCACCCGCGACGGCGGCCAGTACTGCACGAAGCCCGGACTCGTCTTCGTGCCCGAGGGGGCGGGCTTCGAGGCCGCACTCGTCGCCGCGCTCGCGGATGCGCCGTCGCAGGCGCAGCTCACCGACGGCATCGCGAGGGCGTTCGACTCGGGTTCGACGGCGCTCGCCGCGCGCGACGACGTCGAGGTCGTCTTCGCCGGCGATCAGGCGGCGACGGATGTCTCTGCGCCCGTCGTCGTCGCCACGTCGATCGATGCGTTCACCGCCGCCCACGAGACCTTCCTCGAGGAGTGCTTCGGGCCGCTCACGGTGCTCGTCCGTTACACCGACGACGATGCGCTCGCGGCCGCGCTCGCCGTGCTCGAGGGCTCGCTCACCGGCACGATCCACCACGCGCCCGGCGAAGACGTGGTCGTGCTGACCGACGCGCTCGGCCGGGTCGCCGGCCGCATCGTCTACAACGGCTGGCCGACGGGCGTCGCGATCGCGTGGGCGCAGCACCACGGCGGCGGGTGGCCCGCGACGACCGCATCGGTGCACACCTCGGTGGGCGCCACCGCGATCCGCCGCTGGCTGACCCCCATCGCCTATCAGGACGCCCCGGCCGCCGTGCTGCCGCCCGAACTCGCCGACGGCAACCCGTTCGGCGTACCGCGCCGTGAAGACGGCGTGCTCGTGGCGGGCGCGACCGGATAGCACCGCGGAGACATGAAGGGCGGGGCCGCTACCGCCCGCACCCCAGAACTCCCGGCAAAGTTTTTTGCGGGGAGGAAGAGGCCCCGGGGAGCGAGGACCACGCCGAGGCCGGCGGACACCAAAGCGGCGGGAGGGTCGCCCACG